>NZ_JBEYXJ010000014.1:0-107741 GCF_040645015.1 Streptomyces sp. NPDC046881
CCGGCCGGACCGGACTTCCCCTGGGAACGGCTGGACCAGGGCCGGGCCAAGGTCCTGGTCACCCTCGGCACGGCCAACGCCGACACCGGCGCCCGCTTCCTCACCGCGTGCCTGGCCGCGCTGCGGGAGCGCGCCGACCGGCTTCAGGCGGTGATCGCCGACCCGGCCGGCAGACTGCCGGTGGCAGCGGACGACAAGGACGTCCTGATCCTGCCCTCCGTGCCCCAACTCCCGTTGCTGGAACGGATGGACGCCGTCGTCTGCCACGCGGGGCACAACACCGTCTGCGAGGCGCTGTGGCACGGCGTCCCGCTCGTCGTCGCGCCGATCCGGGACGACCAGCCCGTGGTGGCCGGGCAGGTGGTGGACTCCGGCGCGGGCGTCCGGGTCCGCTTCGGCCGGGTCACTGCGGCCCGGTTGGGCGAGGCCCTCGACACCGTCCTGCACGACCCTGCCCACCGGGCCGCAGCCGCCCGGATCGGCGCCGCGTTCCACGCCGCGGGCGGCGCCCCGACCGCGGCAACCCACCTCGAACAACTGGCAGCGGAGACCCGATGACAGACGCACGAGAGACCGAGGGCCGGGGCATCGATGCGGGAGAGCCCGGCAGCCGTGGGGCCGATGCCCGGAGCGCCGATGCGCAAGGTGCCGGCGTCCGAGAGTTCGAGGGCCGGGGTATCGATGCCGGAGAGCCCGGCGGCCGAGGGGCCGATGCCCGGAGCGCCGATGCGCAAGGTGCCGGCGTCCGGGAGTTCGAGGGCCGGGGTATCGATGCCGGAGGGACCGGCGGCCGAGGGGCCGATGCCCGGAATGCCGATGCGCAAGGTGCTGGCGTCCGAGAGCCCGAGGGCCGGGGTATAGATGCCGGAGAGCCCGGCAGTCGAGGGGCCGACGTCCGAAGCGCCGACGGCCGAAGCGCCGATGCCCGAGGTGCTGGCGCCCGAGAGTCCGAGGGCCGGGGCATCGATGCCCGAAGGGCCGGCGGCCGGGACGGCGGCGCCGGGAGGACGGCCGGCCGGGTGAGTGGGAGCCGCGGAGCGGATGCCCGGGAGGCCGGCGGCCGGGGCGCCGGCGCCCCCGCGCAGGACGCCGGGGACAGGACGGCCCGTATCGCCGCCCTCCGCTCCGCCTACCGGGCCGATCTGGACGCCGGTACCGACCGTTTCCTCGGGCCCCGGCGCACCACCTGCCCCTGGTGCTCCTCCAGGCGGCTCGCTCCCCGCCTGCGCACCACCGATCTGCTCCAGCACAAGCCCGGCCGCTTCACGCTGGACCGCTGTGCCGACTGCGGCCACGTCTTCCAGAACCCCCGGCTGAACGCCGAGGGGCTGGAGTTCTACTACCGGGACTTCTACGACGGGCTCGGCGAGCAGCGGATGAGCGGCACCTTCGGGGGGCGTACGGCGATGTACCGGGACCGCGCCGAGGCGATGCTGCCGCACGATCCCGCGCCGAAGGCCTGGCTGGACGTCGGCACCGGCCACGGCCACTTCTGCGCGACCGCCCGCACCGTCCTGCCCGGCACGGTCTTCGACGGCCTCGACTTCACCGACGGCGTCGAACTCGCCGCCCGCGAGGGCCGCGTGGACCACGCCCACCGCGGTGTCTTCCCCGACCTGGCCCCCGAACTCGCCGCCCGCTACGACGTGGTGAGCATGTTCCACTACCTGGAGCACAGCACCGACCCCGACCGCGAACTCCGCGCCGCCCACGCGACCCTGCGCCCCGGCGGCCACCTGCTGATCGAGGTACCGGACCCGGAGAGCCGCTACGCCCGGCTCCTCGGCCGCTGGTGGCTGCCCTGGCTCCAGCCGCAGCACCTGCACTTCGTGCCGGTCGCCAACCTGCGCCGCCGGCTCGCCGAACTCGGGTTCACGGTGGTCGCGGAACAGCACGCCGAGGCGCACGACCCGGTCGACCTGCTCGCCGCCGTCTGGCTCGCCCTCGACCACACCGCCCCGCGCGAGGACGCGCCCTGGCTCCCGGCACGCCCCGGCCCCCTGCGCCGGGCCGCGCGCACCGCCCTCCTCCTGGCCGGCGTCCCGGCGCTCCTCGCCGCGACCCTCCTCGACCGGTTCGCCGTACGGCCGCTGTCCCACCGCCTCGGCCTGTCCAACGCGTACCGCTTGGTCGCGCGCAAGCAGTGACAGGTCCGGCACCCAAGGTGCAGGCGGTGCCGACCAGGTAGCCTTCCTCTGGGGCGCGCTGCACGCGGCGGCCCGGCAGGCCGGAGGGCACGACAGCGACACGGGAGGAACCGGCGGTGCACGTCCAGGATTGGCTCGACTCGGTGCCGGCGGTCGCCGTCTACGCCGTGGTGGCCCTGGTGATCGGTCTGGAGAGCCTGGGCATCCCGCTGCCGGGCGAGATCATTCTGGTCTCCGCGGCGCTGATGTCCTCCCAGCACTCGGGTGTCAACCCGGTCGTCCTCGGCATCTGCGCGACCGCCGGCGCGGTGATCGGCGACTCCATCGGGTACGCCATCGGCCGCAAGGGCGGACGCCCGCTGCTGGCCTGGCTCGGCGGGAAGTTCCCACGCCACTTCGGCCCGGGCCATGTGGCCACCGCCGAGCGCTCCTTCGAGAAGTGGGGCATGTGGGCGGTCTTCTTCGGCCGCTTCGTCGCCCTCCTGCGCATCTTCGCCGGGCCCCTCGCGGGCGTCCTCCACATGCCGTACTGGAAGTTCCTGATCGCCAACGTCCTCGGCGGCATCTGCTGGGCCGGCGGCACCACGGCCGTCATCTACTACGTCGGCAGGGTCGCCGAGGACTGGCTGAAGCGCTTCTCGTACGTGGGCCTGGCGGTGGCGGTGCTGATCGGCCTGGCCTCCATGCTGATCCTCAAGCGCAAGGCGAAGAAGGCCCAGGCGGAGCACCGGGAGGCGGAACCCGTGAGCGCGGGGGACTGAGGCGCCCCCGCCCACCGGGGCTCCTACCGGTGCACATCCTTGTGCGCCTTGCCCAGCTCCGCGTACAGGGTGCCGTTGAGGGTCACCCCGTCCCGCTCCTCCTCGGACAGGGGCCTCTTCACCTTCGCCGGCACCCCCGCCACCAGCGACCCCGGCGGCACGACCATCCCCTGCGGCACCAGCGCCTGGGCCGCGACCAGCGACCCCGCCCCGATCACCGCCCCGTTCAGCACGGTCGCCCCCATCCCGATGAGGCAGTCGTCCTCCACGGTCGCCCCGTGCACCACCGCGTTGTGCCCGATGGACACCCGCTCACCGACGGTCACCGGGAACCCGGGATCGGCGTGCAGGGTGACGTTGTCCTGCACGTTGGCCTGCGCCCCTACGGTGATCTTCTCGACGTCCCCGCGCACCACCGCCCCGTACCAGACACTGGCCCCCGCGTGCAGCGTGACGTCCCCGATCACGGATGCCGTAGGGGCCACGAACGCCTCCGGATCGACCCGCGGCTCCTTGCCCCCGATACTCACGATCAGCGCCTTGTGCGTCATCACCGTCTCCTCGTGTCGGCCGTACAGGGCACGGTACGACACCGGGTGGGGCAAAGATCACAGCAGCCCGCCCTCTGCGCCGGAGGCGACCGGTGAGTAACGTGAGCCCGTGCCGAAGCGCAAGAACACGTTCTCATTGTGGCGACAGGGCCTGGCCCAGCGAGCCGTACACGCCGCCTGGTCCTGGGCCCAGCGCAACGGATCCGTCACGGCCGAGCACCCGGCGGGCCTCCGCTTCGGCGCGATCGGCGAAGCCACCCGGCTGGCCTTCCCGCTCGGCACGGTCTTCGGCGAACCCTGGATCCGGCTCGGCTCCCACTGCATCATCGCCGAGCAGGTCACCCTCACCGCCGGCCTGATGCCCGGCCTGGACCTCGGCCCGGACCCGATCCTGCGCATCGGCGACGGCGTGGTCCTCGGCCGCGGCAGCCACGTCATCGCGGACACGACGGTCACCATCGGCAGGGACTGCTACTTCGGCCCGTACGTCTACGTCACCTCCACCAACCACTCCTACGACGACCCGCACGAGCCCATCGGCCGGCAGTGGCCGCGGATGGAGCCGGTCGAGATCGGCCCGGGCTGCTGGATCGGCACCGGCGCGGTGATCCTGCCGGGCGCGCGGATCGGCCGGAACGTGGTCGTGGCGGCCGGTGCGGTGGTCCGGGGCACGGTGCCCGACCACGCGGTGGTGGCGGGTGCGCCCGCCAGGGTCGTACGGCGCTGGACGCCCGAGGACGGCTGGCAGCCGCCGCTGCGTACGCCCGCCCCGGTGCCGATACCGGACGGCATGACGCCGGGGCAGTTGCGGGCGCTGGCGGACCTGGACGAGGCGGCGGTGGCGCGGCTGGCCGCGCTGGAGCCCGAGGGCTGACGCCCGGCTCAGCCGGTCGCCAGCAGCAGCGTGCCCAGCAGGGCCAGCCCGGCCCCCGCGGCCTGGATCGCGCGCAGCCGCTCGCGCAGGAAGCCGCGCGCGGCCAGCGCGGTCACCACCGGATACAGCGAGGCGAGCACGGCCGCGACGGTGACCGGACCGCTGCGGGCGGCGATCGCGTAGGTGCCGTTGGCCGCCACGTCGGCCAGTCCGACGAAGGCCAGCGCGGGCAGCGAGGCCCACGGGAAGCCGCCCTCCGGCAGGGCCGCACCGCCGCGCCGGACGGAGACGGCGAGCGCGGCCCCGCCCACCGCGATGTTCGTCAGCCGCTGCACGAACAGCGCGAGGAACAGGCCGGTCACATCGGTCGAGGCCTCCGCGATCAGCGCGAACACCGTCCCGAAGCCGAGCGCGGCGACCAGCGTGAGCAGCACCGCGCGCCGCTGCACGGCCGCGCCCCGCAACTGCGGGCCGCCGGCGAGGACGACCCCGGTGACGGCGACCGCGATGCCCGCGACCTGGAGGAGGCCGGGCCGCTCGCCGAGGACGAGACCGACGCCGACGGGCACGGCGACGCTCAGGGTGGCGAGCGGCGAGACCACGCCCATGGGGCCGAGCGCGAGCGCCTGGTAGAAGGAGAGCAGGGCCACCGGTCCCACCAGGCCCGCCGCGAACGCGAACCACAGCCGGGGCCCGGCCTCGCTCCAGCCGCCGGTGGCGAGCACGATCGCGCCCAGGACGGCCGCCGCGACCGCCTGCGAGACGACCACGACCGTCAGCGCCGGGGTACGCCGTGTCAACAGCCCGCCGCCGAAGTCGGCCAGCCCCCACAGCAGGCTGGTGGTCAGGGCGAAGAATGCTGTCACGGCCGGCCTCGCAGTACAGTTCGGTGAACGCTCAGGTGCACCTCACCGTAGTTCAGCACATTGGACTGCGTCATCAATAATATTGAACTTCCCGGATATTGGACGCAACGTGTCGGACCTCGAACTCCTGACCCAGTCCCTGGCGCGCAACGTCAGGCACTGGCGCTCGGTGCGCGGCTTCACGCTGGACGTGCTCGCCGCCCGGGCCGGTGTCAGCCGCGGCATGCTCATCCAGATCGAGCAGGCCCGCACCAACCCCAGCATCGGCACGGTCGTCAAGATCGGTGACGCCCTCGGCGTCAGCATCACCACCCTCCTCGACTACGAGCAGGGCCCCAGGGTCCGCGTGGTCCCCGCCGAACGCGCCGTACGGCTCTGGCACACCGAGGCCGGCAGCTACAACCGGCTGCTCGCCGGCACCGAGGCGCCCGGACCGCTGGAGATGTGGGACTGGCGGCTGATGCCGGGGGAGAGCAGCCCCTCCGAGCCGCACCCCGCCGGCACCGTCGAACTGGTCCACGTCACCGCCGGCGAGCTGACGCTCACCGTCGACGGCGAGGAGTACCGCGTCCCGGCCGGCGCGAGCGTCTCCTTCGAGGCCAACGTCCCGCACCGCTACGGCAATCGGGGCGAGGAGCCGATGGAGATGGTGATGGCCGTCTCCGTGCCGCCCGTGCCCTGAGACACCGGTACGGCGGGCGGACCGGCCTTGCTAGCGTGCGGCCATGCGCGCACCCATCGGAGACTTCGACACCGCCACCCCCGCCCCGGACTGCCTGGACGAGCTGACCGCCCCGGTCGCCGACGCCGTACGCCACTGGCAGGGCGCGGTCCCGGCCGACCGGATCCTGTACGTCGAGACCGAGCCGCAGTGGGCCGACACGGCCGTCTTCGTGGAGCACTACGGCCGGGACCTGCTGGAGCGGTCGGCGAACTGCGTGGTGGTCGCGGGCAAGCGGGCCGGCGAGACCACCCTGGCCGCCTGCGTGGTGCTGTCCACCACCCGGGTGGACGTCAACGGTGCCGTCCGCCGCCAGCTGGGTGCCCGCAAGGCCTCGTTCGCCTCGATGGAGACGGCGACCGGGGAGACCGGCATGGAGTACGGCGGCATCACCCCGCTCGGGCTGCCCACCGGCTGGCCGGTCCTGGTGGACTCCGCCGTCGTCGACCTGCCCTACGTCCTGGTCGGCAGCGGACGCCGGCGCGGCAAGCTGCTGGTGCCCGGCAAGGCCCTCGCCGAACTGCCCGGCGCGGTCGTCCTGGAGGGGCTGGGCGTCACCGCCTGAGCTCAGAGCGCCGTGTGGTGCGCGAGCGCCAGGTGCGGGTCCGCCTCCCCCGGCACCGGTGCCGGATCGGCGTGCACCAGGGCGGCCGTCAGCCGCGGTACGGCGTGCAGCAGGGCGTGTTCGGCCGCCACCGCGATCGCGTGCGCCTGCCGGAGCGTCGCCTCGCCGTCCACCACCACCGCGAGCTCGGCCCGCAGCCGGTGCCCGATCCAGCGCAGCCGCAGCTCACCCACCCCGCGCACCCCCGGCACCGCGCGCACCGCGTCCTCGGCCCGGTCCACCAGCGCCGGGTCGACGGCGTCCAGCACCCGCCGGAACACCTCCCGCGCCGCGTCCCGCAGCACCAGCGCGATCGCGGCCGTGATCGCCAGCCCCACGACCGGGTCGGCCCACTGCCACCCCAGCGCCGAGCCGCCGGCGCCCAGCAGCACGGCCAGCGAGGTGAAGCCGTCGGTACGGGCGTGCAGCCCGTCGGCGACGAGCGCGGCCGAGCCGATCTCCCGGCCCACCCGGATCCGGTACCGGGCCACCCACTCGTTGCCGGCGAAGCCCAGCAGCGCGGCCAGCGCGACCGCCGGCACCTGCGTGACCGGACGCGGCTCGAACAGCCGCCCGACCGCCACCCACGCCGCGAAGGCCGCCGAGGCGGCGATGGTCAGCACGATCACCAGACCCGCGAGGTCCTCGGCGCGGCCGTACCCGTAGGTGAACCGGCGGGTCGCCGCCCGCCGGCCCAGCACGAACGCGATGCCGAGGGGGACGGCGGTCAGCGCGTCGGCCGCGTTGTGCACGGTGTCGCCGAGCAGCGCCACCGATCCCGAGACGGCCACCACGGCCGCCTGCCCCAGCGCGGTCGCCCCCAGCACGGCCAGCGACACCCACAGCGCCCGGATGCCCCGCGCCGAGGACTCCAGCGCCGGGTCCACCTTCCCGGCGGTCTCGTGGGAGTGCGGGGTGAGGAGATGGGCGAGGCGGTGGGTGAGGCGGTGGCGCGGATCCGTGGGGTGGTGATGAGGATGCCGGTCGCTCACGTCGGGCCCCTTCCGGTACGGGAGTGGACGCACCGCGCCCACCGGACCATTATGTGCGTATGAGCGCACGCATGCACCTGTCACCTGCGCACCATGCGCACGAGCGCACGCCGGGCGAGGAGCAGTTCGCGCTCGCCGCCGAACTGCTCGCCCTGCTGGGCGACCGCACCCGGCTCGCGCTGCTGCACACGCTGACCGCCGGCGAGGCCGACGTCGGCACGCTCACCGAGGCGTGCGGCGCCGCCCGTCCGGCCGTCAGCCAGCACCTGGCCCGGCTGCGGCTGGCCGGTCTGGTGGACACCCGCAAGGAGGGCCGCCGGGTGGTCTACTCACTCCGGCACGGGCATCTGCGGCGGCTGGTCGAGGAGGCCCTGAGGACGGCCGACCACCGCCTGGCCGACCGGGACGGTCCGGCGGCGCGCTGACCGGTGCGCGGCGGGGTCAGAACGCCTCGGCCGTCCCGAGGTACTGCTCGGCGAAGGCGGCCGCCGCCGCGGGCGAGGTGAACAGCCGGCGCAGCCGGGCCAGCGTGGTGCCGGCGCGGTAGGGGTCGCCGTGCGAGGCGCCGTGGTAGATCTCGGAGAGCCACTCCGAGAACTCCTGGTAGTCCCACACCCGGCGCAGACAGGCGTCCGAGTAGCCGTCCAGACCCGCCGGGTCCTCCTCGGTCAGGTACGCGGCCAGGGCGTCGCCGAGCAGGAACGCGTCGTGCAGCGCCAGGTTCATGCCCTTCGCCGCGATCGGCGCGACGAGGTGCGCGGCGTCGCCGGCCAGGAAGAGCCGGCCGAACACCATGGGCTCGACGACGTAGGTGTGCATGTCCAGCACCCGCTTCTCCAGCAGCCGCCCCTCCGTCAGCGGCGGCTGGTCCGCCGTCCCCAGGCGCCGCTGGAGCTGGTCCCAGACGCGTTCGTGCGTCCAGGCGTCCGGGTCGTCGCCGGGCGGGCACTGGAGGTAGTAGCGGGTCATCCCGGCGCTGCGGGGCATGTGCCCGGCGAACCCGTCCGCGTGCATGCCGAACAGCACGCGGTCGGAGGACGGCGGGGCCTCGGCCAGCAGGGCCAGCCAGCCGATGCCGTAGTCGTGCCGGGAGATCCGCGCCCGCGGCGGCAGCGCGGCCCGGCTCGCGCCGCGTGCCCCGTCGCAGCCGGCGACGAAGTCGCACTGCACCAGCAGCCGTTCGCCGCTGTCCGGGTCGGTGTAGGAGACGGCGGGCCGGTCCGAGTCCAGGTCGTGCAGGCGTACGTCCCGCACGCCGAAGCGGATCTCCCCGCCGCGCACGTCGGCGTACTCGCGCACCAGGTCGGTCACGAGCAGCGGCTGCGGGTAGACCCAGTGGTGACGCCCCGTCAGTTCCGTGTAGTCGAAGCGGTAGCCGTGCCCGTCGAAGCGGAACTCGCACGCGGAGTGCCGCTCGGCCCGCTCCGGCAGGTTGCCGGCCAGACCGCGCCGTTCCAGGCCGCGTACGGCCCACTCCTCGATGACGCCGGCGCGTGGCCGCTGCTCGATGAACGCCCTGCTCTCGGTCTCCAGGACCAGGCAGTCGACACCGGCGGCCCGCAGGATGTTCCCGACGGTCAGGCCGGCCGGTCCGGCGCCCACGACGACGACCGGGAAGCGGGCGGCGGCGGGGGAGCCGGGGTGGGGGGAGGGAGACGTCACGCGAGCATTATGACGGTGTCCCGTCAGCCAGGCCGACGGGACACCGTGGGGTGGGGGGAGGGACGGGTCAGTGCGCGGGCGCCTCCGTCACCACGACCTCGTCGATGCTCCGCTCGATCGCCTCGGGCTTCGAGGCGACGGCCCGGGCCCAGTAGTAGATGCCGACCGAGAAGGCCGCCACGACCAGGATGTCCCACCACAGCGGGATGGTGCCCCGGCCGCCGAAGGTGCCCAGCCAGGAGATCAGGCCAAGACCCAGCAGGTAACCGGGCAGCCACTGCGCGGCCTTGAAGTCCATGCGCGGCGCGTCCGGCTTCCGCGTGGCCGTGGCGTACCAGGCGTAGGAGCCCAGCAGCAGGTAGCCGAGCAGGATCGCGAAGCCCAGCCGCCACAGGGTGTCCCAGCCGGCCCAGTAGATGATCAGGTTGGCCACCACGAAGGACAGCGGCGAGATGACCTTGCCGCCGGGCAGCCGGTAGGGGCGCTCGTGGTGCGGCAGACGGTCGGCGAAGACGCCGTAGGCCAGCGGGGCGCCCGCGTACATCAGCACGCTCGCCGAGGTGATGAAGCCGACCAGCTCCTGCCAGCTCGGGAAGGGCAGGAAGCAGATCACACCGGTGACGAACGACATGATGAGGCCGAACCACGGCACACCGCGCTTGTCGGTCTTGGCGAAGGCCTTCGGCGCGTAGCCGTTCTTGGCCAGGCCGAAGGAGACGCGCGAGGTGGCGGTGGTGTAGATCAGGCCGGTGCCGCCGGGCGAGATGATCGCGTCGACGTAGAGCACCCAGCCCAGCCAGCCCAGGCCCACCAGGGTCGCCAGGCCCGCCCACGGACCGCTGATGCCGGGGAAGTCCAGCTTGGCCCAGCCGTGCGCGAAGGAGGTGTGCGGCAGCGCGGCGATGAACACGACCTGGAGCAGGATGTAGATCACGGCGCCGATCGCGACCGAGCCGAGGGTCGCCCGCGGCAGGTCACGCTTCGGGTTCCGGCTCTCGCCCGCCAGCTGGATCGCCTGCTCGAAGCCGAGCAGCGCGAAGATGATGCCGCTGGAGCTGATGGCGCCGAGGATGCCCTGGGCGCCGAAGGGGGCGAAGCCCTCCGAGGTGAAGTTGCTCGCGTGGAAGTTGGTGGCGGCGATGACGAAGATCGCCCCGAGCGGGACGGCGATCTTCCACCAGGTGGCGGCGCTGTTGGTGTGGGCCAGAGCGCGGACGCCGAAGAAGTTGACGCCGACGAAGACCGCCATCAGGGCGACGGCCGTGATGAAACCGCTGGTCGTCAGCGTTCCGTCGGCGTGCTGAAGGCTCTGGGCCCACTTCCAGTGACCGGCGTAGCCGATCATGGCCTCGACCTCGATCGGGGCCACGGTGGCCGCCTGGAGCCAGGCGAACCAGCCGAAGGACATGCCGGCCAGGCCGCCGAACGCGTAGTGCGGGTAGCGGGCGGTGCCGCCCGCCACCGGGAACATGCCGCCGAGCTCGGCGTGCACGAGCGCCAGCAGCACGATCGCCACCGTGCCGATCACCCACGAGATGATCGCCGCGGGGCCGGCCACGACGACGGCCTTCTCGGCGCCGTACAGCCAGCCGGAGCCGATGATGGAGCCGACGGAGGCCCACGTCAGACCTATCAGTCCGACATCTCGGCGCAGACCGCCGGACTCCAGCTTGGCCTGTGGCAGGGCGTCGACTTTCGCCATGTCAAGTGGCCTCTCAGTTCATGAACGCAGGATTAACGAGCAATGAGGCCACAGGCTAGGAAAGTGATGCGCGCCGACGAAAGACTATTTCCCAAAACTTGACCCAGGATCTTGTCCGTCTTGGTCACAGTCTTTGTACAGGTCAGACCGTTCCGGGGAATGTCAATATTCAGCGGAGAATTGTGATGAAGGAGAGTAGTCACACGGTCAGGCGGGGAATTTCGATCGCCGGGCACCGGTCCATGACCATTTCCAGGCCCGCCGCGCGGGTGCGTTCGTAGGCCGCCACGTCGACGACTCCGAGCTGGAACCACACCGCCTGCGCGCCCCGGGCCGCGGCCTCGTCGGCCACCGCACCGGCCAGCGCGCTGTTGACGAAGACGTCCACCACGTCCACGTCGAAGGGGATGTCCGCGAGGGAGGCGTAGCCCTGCTCGCCGTGCACCGTCTCGGCCTTCGGGTGCACCGGCACGATCCGCTTGCCGAACCGTTGCAGCACCCGTGCCACCCCGTAGGCGGCCCGGTGCTGGTTCGAGGACAGGCCGACCACCGCCCAGGTGTCGCCCATCTCGGTCAGGATCCTGCGGATCGTCGCCTCGTCGCCGTACATCGGCCGCCTCCTCGGGCTGCGGGAACTGTGTGCCCGGGCAACAGTGCCCCGGCGGGTGTGGATTCCCGCCGTACCCCGGCACGCTGACCGGAATCGGTGCAAGCCGCTGCATACGGGCGCTCGCCCGCCTACGCTCACCCCGTGCTGCGCATCCTCGACGCCCGAACCGGTGAGCCCGTCCCCGCCGCGCCCGCCCGCCGCGGCCTGACCCGCATCGAGGCCCACGCCGGGCGTCTCGACCCGACGGCCCTGCGGGTGCTGCTCACCGCCGACCTGCTCGTCCGCGCGCTGGAACTGGGCGGCACCCCGGTCTGGACGATCCTCACGTCCCCCCGCGACCACCCCGAGCTCCGCACCGCCGCCACCCGCCTGGCCATCCGCCCCTTCGAGGACGCCCACGACCTCGCCTCGGGCCTCGGCGAGTCCCAGGCCATCCATGTGGCGCAACGGGGGACCGAGAACGCACTGGGGGAGGGGCCGGTGGTCGGTGTGGGAGCGGTGGAGTGGGCGGGGGACGCCGGCCCCGCGGGTGACGAGAGGGAGCGGTCTGGGGGCGAGTCCGGACGGCCGGACGGAGCGGGTGAGGTGAGGGGGGCCGGTGCGGGTGCCGGTGTCGGTGCTGGTGCCGATGCCGGTGCGGGCCGGCGCTCCACCCGCGGGGATGTCCACTGCGCGGCGGCCCCCGCCGGTCCCTCAGCGCTTCCCGTACTGCTCTCCGACCCCTCCGCACTCCGGCTCGCCCTGCTCGCCGTCCCGCGGAGCGAGCCCGTGCGGCTGGACCCGGCCGTGCTGGAGGACGCCGCGCGGAGTCTCGCCCGGTGGCGGCGGTCCGTCGCCGGCTGGGCCCGGCAGCCCTCGCGACCGGTCCCGGGCGAGGTGCGGGAACGGCTGCGCGCCGCCTGGGAGGACGACCTGGACCTGCCCGCGGTGCTCGGCGTCCTGCGCGACGCGGAGAACGCGCCCGGCATCGCCGACGGCGCGCGGTTCGAGACGTTCGCCTATGCCGACAGGTTGCTGGCCCTCGATCTCGCGCGGGACATCGGGGGGCCGGCGTGAGCGGGGCGGTGGGCGGTCCGGGGGTGGTGGGGACGCGCGGTGCGCTGCGTGATGTGCAGAGCGTGCGCGATGCCCTGGACGGTGCGCGGTTCGGGGTGGGCGTGAGCGGGGCGGTGGGCGGTTCGGGGGTGGTGGGGACGCGCGGTGTACTGCTGATGTGCAGAAGGTGCCCGTTGCCCCGGACGGTGGGCGGGACGCGCTGCCTGAGGTGCGGGGGGCCGGTGTGACGCGGACGGTCGGTGGTGGGCCCTTGCGGCGGCTGGTGGTGCTGCGGCACGCCAAGTCCGCGTGGCCCGAGGGGGTCGACGATCACCGCAGGCCGCTCGCGCCGCGTGGCCTGCGGGACGCGCCGGCCGCCGGGCGGGCCCTCGCCGCCGGCCCGCTGCCCGACCTCGCGCTGTGCTCCACCGCCGTACGCGCCCGCCGCACCTGGGAGCTGGCCTCCGCCGAGTGGGCCACGCCACCGCCGGTGCGCTACGACCGGAGGCTGTACGCGGCCGGCGTACCGGAGCTGCTGGAGGTGGTGCGCGAGACGCCGCCGGAGGTGCGCACGCTCCTGCTGGTCGGGCACAACCCCGGCCTGGAGGACCTGGTGCTCACGTTGGCCGCGGACGGCCTCGACGACACGCTGGACCGGGTGCGCGCGAAGTTCCCGACCTCGGCGCTCGCCGTGCTCGCCTGGCACGGCACCGGCTGGCCGGACCTCGGCCCCGGCGGCGCCCTGCTCACCTCGTTCACCGTCCCGCGCGGGAAGAAACGGAGCTAGCGAGGGGGCCCGGCACAGGGGGCGACCGAACGGTCGGGATCACCCGGCAGGACAATGGCGGCATGGTCATGGCACGGCATGGATACGCCTCTTCTCCCGTCGTGGACGGGCTGCCGCTGCTCGCGGAGCCGGAGTTCTGGGCCGCCCACCTGGTCGACCTGTACGACGACGCCCTGGTGGAGAGTTTCGGTGTGGACCCGGCGGACGTCGAGGGCATGCTGGAGCGCCTGTGCGACAAGGCCGCCTGGCCGGTGTTCCGGATCCCGCTCCCGGGCGGACACAGCATCCTCGTGCACTACAACAGCGGTGAGGAGTACACCTCCACCGACTACTTCATCGTCCATCCCGACTGGTGGACGAACGAGCTGGTTCTCGCCGGCACCGACGAGGACCGCATCGGTCCCGGCCTGTGCTGGGCCGAGCTCGCCGCGCTCCTCCACGCCCCGGGGGACGGGGAAGGAGTGACCGATCCGCACGCCCGTCTGCTTCTGCTGCTGCCCGCCCTGGGCGACACCGACGTCCCGGCCGAAGCCGTCACCCTGGTGCAGGAGGCCCTCGTGGCCCAGGGCGCCCCGGACGACTGTGCGGCCCTGGCCCGCCACCTGCTCCAGGGACACCCCATGTGGGGCGCCGCGCCCTGGAGGTACGACGGGGACGAGCGCGCCTGGATCTGCGACGGCGAACACAGCCCGCGCAAGACACCGCTGGGTGAGCACCTTCCGGACTCCCGGCGCGCGGCCCTGGAGGCCTGCCTCACCCCGGCGGGCGGCTGACCCGGTCGGGCGGCAGCGGCATCCGGCACCGGGGCGGCCCGAACGTCCCGTCCAGCGCACCTGCTCCGTCGGGGCGCCGTCGACCGCGGACTAGGCTGACGGGATGCAGGACGAGTACCGCACAGTCGCCCGCGCGGGCGTGCACGAGACCGAGATCAACCGCTCCCGCTTCCTGTGCGCCCTCGCCCCGGCCGCCACCGAGCAGGAGGCCCAGGAGTTCATCGCCGCCGTGCGCAAGGAGCACGCCGACGCCACCCACAACTGCTGGGCGTACGTCATCGGCGCCGACGCCTCCGTGCAGAAGGCCAGCGACGACGGCGAACCGGGCGGCACCGCCGGCGTGCCCATGCTGCAGATGCTGCTGCGCCGCGACATGCGGTACGTGGTGGCCGTCGTCACCCGCTACTACGGCGGCGTCAAGCTCGGCGCCGGCGGACTGATCCGCGCCTACGGCGGCTCGGTCGGCGAAGCCCTGGACGCGCTCGGCACGATCACCCGGCGCCGCTTCCGGCTGGCCACGGTGACCGTCGACCACCAGCGCGCGGGCAAGGTCCAGAACGACCTGCGCGCCACCGGCCGCGCGGTGCGCGACGTCCGCTACGGCGAGGCCGTCACCCTGGAGATCGGCCTGCCGGACGCCGATGTGGACGCCTTCCGCGCCTGGCTCGCCGATGTGACGGCGGGCACGGCCGGCTTCGAACTCGGCGGCGAAGCGTACGGAGACGCCTGACGATTGCCGCGAATCGGGCATAACCACCCTGTGGTGAGGGGGTCGTGACGGTGATACGGGAGCAACCGCCCGTGATGTCGGACCCGGCCGTTAGTCTCGGGGCCCATGAGACTGCTGCACACGTCCGACTGGCATCTCGGCCGGGCCTTCCACCGGGTGAACCTGCTCGGGGCCCAGGCCGAGTTCATCGGTCACCTCGTCGGCACCGTGCGTGAGCGCGAGGTGGACGCGGTGGTCGTGTCGGGCGACGTGTACGACCGCGCGGTGCCGCCGCTCGCCGCGGTCGAGCTGTTCGACGACGCCCTGCACCGTCTCGCGGACCTCGGCGTGCCCACGGTGATGATCTCCGGCAACCACGACTCGGCCCGCCGCCTCGGCGTCGGCGCCGGACTCATCGGCCGCGCCGGTATCCACCTGCGCACCGAACCCGCCGCCGCCGGCACCCCGGTCGTGCTCCGGGACGCCCACGGCGAGGTCGCCTTCTACGGCCTGCCGTACCTCGAACCGGCCCTGGTGAAGGACGAGTTCGGCGTCGACAAGGCCGGCCACGAAGCCGTGCTCGGCGCCGCCATGGACCGCGTCCGCGCCGACCTCGCCACACGCGCGCGGGGCACGCGTTCCGTCGTCCTCGCCCACGCCTTCGTCACCGGCGGCCAGGCCAGCGACAGCGAGCGGGACATCACCGTCGGCGGGGTCGCCGCCGTACCGGCCGGGGTCTTCGACGGCGTCGACTACGTGGCGCTCGGGCACCTGCACGGCTGCCAGACCCTCACCGAGCGCGTGCGCTACTCCGGCTCGCCGCTCGCGTACTCCTTCTCCGAGGCCGGCCACCGCAAGAGCATGTGGCTGATCGACCTGGACGCGGACGGCGCGGTCACCGCCGAACGCGTCGACTGCCCGGTGCCCCGCCCGCTCGCCCGCATCAGCGGCACCCTGGACGACCTGCTCGCCGACCCGGCGCTGACCCGCCACGAGGACGCCTGGGTGGAGGCGACCCTCACCGACCCGGTCCGCCCGGCCGACCCCATGGCCCGGCTCACCGAGCGCTTCCCGCACACCCTCAGCCTGGTCTTCGCGCCCGAACGGGCCGAGGACGACGCCCGGGTGTCGTACGCACGGCGCCTCGCGGGCCGCAGCGACGAGCAGATCGCCCAGGACTTCGTCGCCCATGTGCGCGGCACCGGACCCGACGAGCACGAGGCGGCCGTACTGCGCGAGGCGTTCGACGCCGTACGCGCCGACCACGCGGTGCGGGAGGTGGCCCGGTGAGGCTGCACCGGCTCGACATCACCGCCTTCGGGCCCTTCGGCGGCGCCCAGCACGTCGACTTCGACGCGCTGTCCACCGCCGGGCTGTTCCTGCTGCACGGCCCCACCGGCGCCGGCAAGACCTCCGTCCTGGACGCCGTCTGCTACGCCCTCTACGGCTCCGTCCCCGGCGCCCGGCAGAGCAGCCAGGGCATGCACCTGCGCAGCGACCACGCCCAGCCGGGCACCCGTACCGAGGTCCGCCTCGAACTCACCGTCGCCGGACGCCGCCTGGAGATCACCCGCCAGCCCCCGTGGGAGCGCCGCAAGCTGCGCGGCAAGGGCATGACGGTCGACAAGGCCCAGACCTGGCTGCGCGAGTACGACGCCCGGGCCGGCGCCTGGAAGGACCTCAGCCGCTCCCACCAGGAGACCGGCACCGAGATCGAGCAGCTGCTCGGCATGAGCCGCGAGCAGTTCTGCCAGGTCGTGCTGCTGCCCCAGGGCGACTTCGCCCGCTTCCTGCGCGCGGACGCCGAGGCCCGCGGCAGGCTCCTGGGCCGCCTCTTCGACACCCAGCGCTTCACCGACGTGGAGAAGCGCCTCGCCGAACGCCGCCGCGCCACCGAGGCACGCGTGCGCGAGGGGGACACGGCGCTGCTCGCCGACGCCCACCGCATGCAGCAGGAGGCCGGCGACGCCATGGAGCTGCCCGAGCTGGCCCCCGGCGACCCGGGCCTGGCCGACGCCGTCCTCGGCGCCGCGGCCGTCGCCCGCAGCACCGCCCGGGAACGCCTCGCCATCGCCCACTGCCGGCTCGCCGCCGCCGAGTCCGCCCACACCGCGGCCCGGCACGCCCTGGAGGAGGCACGCGAACTCGCCCGGCTGCAGAGCAGGTTCGCCGAGGCCCGGCAGCGTGCCGCGCGCCTCCAGGAGCGGGCCGGCGCGCATCGCGAGGCGCAGGAGCGCATGGAGCGGGCCCGCAAGGCGGAGGCCGTCGCCCCCGCGCTGGAGCTGCGGGAGGCCGCCGAGACGGAACACCGCCGGGCCGCCGCGGCCGAGGCACAGGCACGCGCCCTGCTGCCCGGCTCCCACGCCGGCGCCGGCGCGAGCGGGCTGGCCGCCGCCGCCCGCCGGGCAGTCGAGGAACTGGGCGGCCTGGACGCGGCCCGGCGCGCCGAACGGCGGCTCGCCGAACTCGCCGGGGAACGCGCCGGACTCGACCGGCAGGAGCGCGCCGACGACGACGTCCTGCGCGAGGCCGACGCCTGGCTAGCCGACTGGGACACCACCCGCGCGGCCCTCCAGGCCCGCGTCGACTCCGCCCAGGAGGCCGCCACCCGCGCCGAACAGCTCGCCGTCCAGCGCGCCCCCATGCAGCGGCGGCTCGACGCGGCCCGCACCCGCGACCGGCTGACCGACGACCTCACACAGGCCAGGGAGCGCGCGCAGGACTCCGGACAGCGCGCCCTGGACGCCCGCGCCCACTGGCTGGACCTGAAGGAACAGCGCCTGAACGGCATCGCCGCCGAACTGGCCGCCCACCTCACCGACGGCGAGCCCTGCGCGGTCTGCGGAGCCACCGAACACCCCGCCCCCGCCCGCAAGGTCGCCGGACACGTCGACCGCGAGACCGAGGACCGCGCCCTCGCCGCCTACCAGCGGGCCGAGGAACAGCACACCGCGGACGAACGGCGCCTCGGCGAGGTCCGCGAGGCCCTGGCCGCGGCCACCGCCGAGGCCGGCGACACGCCCACCGACCAACTCGCCGCCGAGGCCGGCGAACTGGAGCGGGAGTACGCCCGCGCCCGCCGCGAGGCCTCCGCCCTGCACCCCGCCCAGGAGGAGCTGCGGCGCGCCGGGCAGGAACGCGAGCAGCGGCTCGCCGACCGCCAGCAGGCCGCCGTACGCGCCGCCTCCCGGCTCACCCGGCGGGACACCCTGGAGCGCGAACAGAGCCTGCTGGAAGCCGAGTTGGCGCAGGCTCGGGGCACGGCCGACAGCGTGGCCGCGCGCGCCGCGGAGCTGGAGCGGCTGGCGGCACGGCTGACCGACGCCGCCGACGCCGTGCGCGCCGCCGAGGACGCCGCCCAGCGGCTGAAGGACGCCGACGCCCGGCTCGCCGACGCCGCCTACCGGGCCGGCTTCGACACCCCGCAGGCCGCCGCCGAGGCCCTGCTGGACCCCGCCGCCCACCGCGAGCTCCAGCACCGCCTGGACGCCTGGCAGCAGGAGGAGGCCGCCGTCCGCACGGTCCTCGCCGAGCCCGGCACCGCGGCCGCCGCCCAGCAGCCGCCCGCCGACCCGGAGGCGGCCGAGCGCGCGGCGGCCGACGCGGAACGGCGGCTGCGCGAGGCCGCCTCCGCACGCGACGCCGCCGCCCGCTGCCGCACCGAGCTGGACCGCCTCTCCGCCCGCGCCGCCGAGGCCGTACGCCGGCTGGGCCCGCTGCGCGAGGAGTACGACCGGGTGGCCCGGCTCGCCGCCCTCACCGCGGGCACCTCCGCCGACAACGAACGCCGGATGCGCCTGGAGTCGTACGTCCTGGCGGCCCGGCTGGAACAGGTCGCCGCCGCCGCGACCGTGCGCCTCCAGCGCATGTCGTCCGGCCGCTACACCCTCGTCCACTCCGACGACCGCACCGGGCGCGGCCGGAGCGGGCTCGGGCTGCACGTGGTCGACGCCTGGACCGGACGGGAACGGGACACCGCCACCCTGTCCGGCGGCGAGACCTTCTTCGCCTCGCTCGCGCTGGCCCTCGGCCTTGCCGACGTCGTCACCGACGAGGCGGGCGGCGTCCGCCTGGACACCCTCTTCATCGACGAGGGCTTCGGCAGCCTCGACGACCAGACCCTGGACGAGGTCCTGGACGTCCTGGACTCCCTGCGCGAACGCGACCGCAGCGTCGGCATCGTCAGCCACGTCGCCGACCTGCGCCGCCGCATCCACGCCCAGCTGGAGGTCGTCAAGGGCAGATCGGGCTCGGCGCTGCGGCAGCGGGGAGTCGCCCAGGGCCGCACGGTCCCGGCGGTCTAGCGGCCCAGCGGGCGGCGGGTCAGCGGGGAGGAGTACACCACGCTGGTGGTCACCGAACCGAGCGCGCCGATCTTCCCCGAGACCTCCTCCAGGTGGGACATCGACCGCGCGGTGACCTTGATGACGAAGCAGTCGTCGCCCGTGACGTGGTGCGCCTCCAGGATCTCGGGCGTCGCCGCGACCAGGTCGTGGAAGGGCTTGTAGTTGCCGTTGGGGTAGCGCAGCCGTACGAACGCCAGGATCGGCAGGCCCAGCCGCTCGGGGTCGACCACCGCCGCGTACCCCTGGATCACGCCCGCCTCCTCCAGCCGCCGGACCCGCTCGGTGACGGCGCTCGGCGACATCGACACGGCGCGCGCCAGCTCGGCGTAGCTGGCCCGGCCGTCGTGCTGGAGGACTTCGAGGATGCGCCAGTCGGTGGCGTCCGGGGAATACACGGTCATCCCGGATGGATAGCAGGGGAATCCCCGGCCGGGCAAGGGAAAGCCCGAGGATCGTCCCTTCAGGGGGCGGACCGCGGACCGTAGATTCTCAGTCATGATCAAGACGACTTCCGCGAACCCCGTCCTGCGCGTCGCCCCCGCCGCTCCCGCCGAGGCCGCCGCCTACTTCCGCGCGAGCCTCGCCTTCCACGCCGACGTCTCCGACGTCGCCGCCGCGCTCGCGGCCGGCGGCGACCCCGGGTTCGTCGTCGTGGACTCCCGCTCCACCGAGTCCTGGGACCAGGGCCACCTCCCCGGCGCGGTCCACCTGCCGACCGCGCTCATCCCCGAGCAGGCCGAACGGCTCCTGGACAAGAACGTGCCGGTGGTGACGTACTGCTGGGGGCCCGGCTGCAACGGCGCCACCCGCGCCGCGCTCGCCCTCGCCGACCTCGGCTACCGGGTCAAGGAGATGCTCGGCGGCTTCGAGTACTGGGCGCGCGAGGGTTTCGCCTACGAGACCTGGCAGGGCCCGGCGCGCCGGGACGCCGACCCGCTGACGGCACCCGTCGACGGCGACTGCGGCTGCTGATGCCGCACCCGGGCGGCGCGGCACACGGGCGCGGGAACACACGTGGTCCGGGCACCCGGTCCGGGTAGAGTCGGGCAGTGCCCGAGCTGAAGCGGCTGCACCCCAGCCACGCCCCCGCGGTCCTGGCCTTCGAGCTGTCGAACCGCGCCTACTTCGCCGCCTCGGTCCCCGACCGCGGCGACGAGTACTTCGACCGGTTCACCGACCGGTACAACGCCCTGCTGGCCGAGCAGGAGGCCGGCACCTGCGCCTTCTACCTGCTCGTCGCCGAGGACGGTGCGGTACTCGGCCGGTTCAACCTGCTCAACATCGAGAACCGCACCGCGGAACTCGGCTACCGGGTCGCCGAGCACGTCGCCGGCCGCGGACTGGCCACCGAGACCGTGCGGGAGCTGTGCCGGCTGGCCGCACGGGAGCACGGACTGCGCACCCTGCGGGCGGCCACCACCCACCGGAACGCCGCGTCCCACAGGGTGCTGACCAAGTCCGGGTTCATCCCGATCGGACCGGCCGACCCGGCCGACCTCGGCGGTCTGCCCGGAACCTGGTACCAGTGCGACCTCGTGCTCCTGTCGTAGACCCGCCGGGACCGCGCACAAGTCCCGCCGACCGGCGGGGGTGCTCCGGCCACCTGCTGGAGGTTGAAGGGGCACCCTTCCTGGAATGTGGTGTGCGAGGGAAACCTCTCCGCCCCGGCGGAGCGGCTCTCCCGATCGGAGAAGGAGGTCGGACGGTGACGGTGCGACTGACGATGCTCTGCGCGACCGCCGCGGACGGCGGCCACGACCGGGTCTTCGGGGACGGCGCCCCGAGCGCGCGGGTGACGGCGGCCCTGCCGCCGTACGCCCTGGCCCTCCGGGGCCCCTCCGCCCGCTGCGCGCGGACCGCCGAGGCCCTCGGGATCGACGCCACGCCCGAGTACGCCCTGCGCGGCCTGGACCACGGGGCGTGGGAAGGCCGCCCGCTCGCCGACATCGCGGCCGAGGATCCCCACGGCCTCTCCGTCTGGCTGACGGATCCCGACGCCGCACCGCACGGCGGCGAGTCCGTCCGCCGGCTGTGCCGCCGGACGGCCGACTGGCTGACGGCCCTGCCCGCCGACGCGGGGCCCGTCCTCGCGATCGCCGAGGAGACCGTCGTCAGGGCCGCGCTGGTCCACGTCCTGGCCCTGCCCGCCCGCGCCTTCCGGTACCTGGAGGTGCCGTCCGCGCTCACGCTGACGCTGCGCGACGGCCGGTGGAGCGCCCGGCTCGCCGCGCCGACCGTGCCGCGGCGCTGGCAGCCGGCCGACGGCTCCGCTACCGTCGCGGTGCTGACGCTGCCGGCGCGCCGGCACCCGTGCCTCACCGGCCGGCCATGACCGGACAGGGCCGGCTCGCGCGCACGTGACCACGGCGCCCGGCGGCGGAGCAGCCCCCGGCGTGGTACGAATCGGACAGTGGTTCCGTCGAGGCTGGAGCGCACGTGATCCGGGTACTGGTGGTCGACGACGAAGCCCTGATCCGCACGGGTTTCCAGCGCATCCTCGCGGCCGCCGACGGCATCGAGGTCGTCGGGGCGGTGTCCGGCGCCCAGGCCCTGCGGACGGTGCGCGAGCAGCACCCCGACGTGGTGCTGCTGGACATCCGCATGCCGGACGTGGACGGGCTCACCGTCCTCGGTGACATCCGCCGGCTGCCGGAGCCGCCCGTGGTGGCCATGCTGACCACGTTCGACATGGACGAGTACGTGGAGACGGCACTGCGCTCGGGCGCCGCCGGGTTCCTCCTCAAGGACACCGACCCCGAGGCGCTGCCGCTGGCGGTGCAGAGCCTGGCCCGCGGCGGCACCGTGCTCTCGCCCAAGGTCACCCGAACGGTCGTGGACGGCTATCTGAGCGCCGGACCGCAGGAGCGCCCGCCCAAGGCCCTCGACCGGCTGACCGGCCGGGAGCGCGAGGTGCTCGTCCTCATCGCCGAGGGCCTGTCGAACGCCGACATCGCGACCCGGATGCACCTGAGCACCGGCACGGTCAAGGACCATGTCAGCGCGATCCTCACCAAGCTGGAGGTCAGCGGCAGGGTGCAGGCCGCCCTCTTCGCCCAGCGGGCCGGTCTGCTCCCGGAGGAGACCGGATGACCCGCCGCCCGCCCCCGCTGCTGCAGGACGCCGGGGTGGTGGCCATGGCCCTGCTCGACGTGTGGGCGCACTGGGACATCTACGAGCCGCTGCGCATGGCCTGCGGTCTGGGCGCCGCCGTGGCCCTGGTGCTGCGCCGGCGGCTACCGCTGCTCACCTACCTCCTCACCCTCCCGGCCGTCCTGCTGTCCGACGCGGTCGTCGCCTCCCTGGCCGCGCTGTACTCGCTGGCCTCGCTCAGCCGCCCCAGGACGCTGCTGCTGCTGTGCACGCTCGCCTTCGCGTTCAGCGACACGATGTCCCTGCCGCCACCGGAGCCCGATCCGACCGACACCCGGAAGCTGATCGCGCTCGGCTACAGCGCCGCCACGGCGGCCGCCGCCGTCTTCCTCGGCCAGCTCGTGCGCACCCGGCACGACCTGTCGCTCAGACTCACCGAGATCTCCGAGGCGCGGGACCACCAGCAGCTGCTGACGGCCCAGGCCGTCCTGGCCAGGGAGCGCGCCCAGCTGGCGCGGGAGATGCACGACGTCGTCTCCCACCAGGTCAGCCTGATCGCCGTGCGGGCCGGAGCGCTCCAGGTCGGCGCGCGCGACGCCGACACCAAGGACGCGGCGGCGACGATCCGGCGGCTGAGCGTGCAGACGCTGGACGAGCTGCGCCACATGGTCGGCGTCCTGCGTGCCTCCGGAGGCCACCCGACGGAGCTGACCCCGCAGCCGGCGCTCGCCGACATCCGGCGGCTGGCCGACAACTGCGGCATCGAGACCCGGCTGCGGATGGACCTGCCCGAGGGGCTTCCGGCCACCGTCCAGCGCGCGATCTACCGCACCGTCCAGGAGGCGCTGACCAACACCCGCAAACACGCCCCCGGCGCCACCGCGAGCATCGACCTGCTGCACGCCAACGGCTCCGTCCGCGTCAGGGTCACCAACACCGCGCCGACCCAGCCGCCCCTCCCGCTGCCCGGCGCGCACCACGGCCTGATCGGCCTGCGCCAGCGCGCCGAGCTCCTCGGCGGCACCATGACCTCGGGCCCGACGGAAGACGGCGGCTACGAGGTCTGTGTGGTGCTGCCGGCGAACCTCACGGGGTGAGCGGCCCCGGGCCGCTCACCCCGGCGGCACGCACCACGTGCTGCTCAGCGCAGCTCGTCGAAGGCGATCTCCAGATGCCGGGGACCGCGCAGCACGGCGTTCTCCCGGTACGGCGGCGGGTCCTCCACCAGGCGGGGACCCTCCAGCCGCCGGGCCAGCTCGGACAGGGCCAGCTGGGTCTCCAGCCGGGCCAGCGGCGCGCCGAAGCAGCTGTGGATGCCGCTGCCGAACCCGAGGTGCTGGATGTCCCCGCGGTCCGGGTCGAACCGCTCGGGGTCCGCGAACCGCTCCGGGTCCCGGTTGCCCGCGGCGAGGGCCAGCCAGATCCGCGAGCCCTTGGGGATCGTGACCCCGCGCACCTCGATGTCGGCGATGCACGTGCGCTGCGGCACCAGCTGCACCGGCGGTTCGTACCGCAGCAACTCCTCCACGATGTTGACCGACAGGCCCGGGTCCGCCCGCAGCCGCTGGAGGACCTCCGGGTGGCGCAGCAGGGTGAGCATGCCGTTGGTGATCAGGTTGACCGTCGTCTCGTGACCGGCGATCAGCAGCAGCACCGAGGTGCTGAGCACCTCCATCATCGTCATGGAGCCCTCCGGGCCCCGCTTGTCGACCAGGTCGGACAACAGGTCGTCCCGCGGTTCCCTGGTACGTTCCTCGACCAGCCCGGCCAGGTACATGCCGAGCTGCATCCGGGCCTCCTGCGCCTTCTTCCGGGCGACGTCGTCCCCGCTCTCCCGCGTTTCCGGGTCGAGGGTCGCGACCAGCGGGTCGACCCAGCTGCGGAACCGTGGCTCGTCCTCCCGGGGCACCCCGAGCAGCCGGCAGATCACCGTGACCGGGAAGGGGTAGGCGAACCGGTCGACCAGGTCGATCTGCCGCGCCTCCCCGAAGCCGTCGATCAGCTCGGTGACGATCTCCCGCATCTCGGTGCGCAGACCGTCGATCCGGCGCGGCCGGTGCGGCGGCCCGAAGGCGCTGTTCGCGATGCGCCGCAGCCGGTCGTGCTCGGGCGGGTCGAGGCGCAGGAACGACGGCGGCAGCCCTCCCGTCTCCTCCGTCGGCCCCAGCTCGTCGTCCCCGGCGGCGGCCAGGTTGGTGGCGTCGGAGCTGATCCGCGGATCGTGGAGGAGCGCCTTGATGTCGTAGTACGAACTGATGATGTACGGGCCGCCCTCCTCCTCGTGCAGCACCGGTGTCCGGCGGAGTTCCGCGTACACCGGATAGGGGTTGGCGCGATTGGCGAAGTCGGTGATCTGGCGCAACATCGAGGCGTGCGGCATGGCGGGTCCTTCGGGCGTGCGGGCCGTGGCGGCGGTCAGTGGCGGGCGGGGTGGAAGACCAGCTGCTGGTCGGCCGGCGAGTAACCGCTCAGGGTCACCATGGGGCCGTGGGTCGGCAGGGACGGGTCGGGGAAGCCGGCCGGTACCGGCTGCCGGTTCTCCGGACGCCGGTCCACCGTCGGGAACTCCACCGGGAACGGCGCGCCCCGCTCGATCTGCCCCTGGTAGAACTCCAGCCACCGCGTGTTGTCGAAGGTCACGGCGGCCACGATCCGGCCCTGGTAGCCGTAGACGCCGACGAACCGGCGCTGGGCCAGCGAACCCTGCGTGATCATGAGCTCCTCGCCCATGGGCGGCACTCCGACCGACTTGATGTTCACACCGAACATCGAGGACCAGAACGCGGGCATCCACAGGTGCGGGCGCCGGTCGGCGCCGTGGCAGATCATGTTGTGCGCGGCGGTCTCCGCCTGGGCGACGGCGTTGCCCCAGTGCTCCAGCGACAGGAACTGGTAGCCGAAGAGGGCGTGCGGGGAGCGCGCCACGTCGCCGGCCACGAAGACGTCGTCCGTGACGATGCCCCGGAAGTCGAAGGCCCGGCAGCCCGCGTCACACGCGATGCCCCGGGGCCCGGCGCCCAGCCCCGACCCGTTCAGCCACTCGGTGTTCCGCAGCGACCCGAGCGAGACCACGACCACGTCCGCCTCGACGACGCTCTCGTCCGACAGGTGGACGGCCCGCACCCGGCCGGCCGGGTCGCCCTCCAGCGCGGTCACCGTCACACGGGTGCGCAGGTCCACGCCGTTCTCGGTCTGCAGGTCGGCCGCGACCGCGCCGACGACCCCGCCGAGCGCCCCCACCAGCGGCGCTCCCGCCCGCTCCGCCACGGTGACCGGCAGGCCCATCTCCCGGCACGCCGAGGCCACCTCCGAACCGGCGAACCCGGCGCCGATGACGAACACCCGGCGCGGCCCCGCCTTCAGCCGCCGGTACAGATCGGCCGCGTCCTCCCGGGTGCGCAGCAGGCAGACGCCGTCCAGCCGGGCCTCCTCCTGCTTCGGCCAGGGCCGGGCGCGCACACCGGTGGCGATGAGCAGCCGGTCGTACTCCACCTCGTCCCCGTCGGCCAGCCGGACCCGCTTGGCCGTCAGGTCCAGGCCGGTCGCCGCGACGCCGAGGCGCCACTTGGCGTCGATCTCCCGGCGGCGGGGCAGCTCGGTGTGGTGCGGGGACGCCATGCCCAGCAGCACGGACTTGGACAGCGGCGGCCGGTCGTACGGCTCGTACGGCTCGTCCCCGATCAGGGTCAGCTCGCCGGCGAAGCCCTCGGCACGCAGCGTCTCGGCCGCCCGCAGGCCGGCCAGCGAGGCGCCGACGACGACGATCCGGCCCTCGCGCCTGAGCCACTCCACGTAGTCAGCGGCCATCGGACGCCTCCCGGCCCGCTCCTTCGGCGGTGATCGCCTGCACCGGGCAGGCGGCGACGGCCCGCGCCACCCGCTCCCGCTGGGCGTCGTCCGCACGCGGGTTGTAGATCAGCGACTCCTCGCCGTGCAGGGCGAAGACGTCCGGCGCGAGGAACACGCACTGCGCGTACCCCTGACACTTGTTGAGATCGACGACGAGCCTCATCGACGCTCCGCCCTTCCCTGGCCAGGTCCGGGCGCCCGCGCGGCCCGCGCGGACGGTTCCGGACGGCGGTCGTCCCCCGCCCGCCAGCATGCGAGCCGGGGCGGGCCGCCCGCGCGCCGGGCACGCCGATCGAGTGAGTGGCCGACGGCCTACGCCTGGCCCGGCCGGGGCCGGGCCCCCCGGCCCGTGCGGAGCATGTGCAGGCTCAGCAGCAGGGACCAGGCCGGGAAGACGAGTTCCGCCCAGGGCACGTTCGACGAGACGAACAGCAGCGTCAGGGCGGTGAGGAAGCCCAGTGTCGTCAGCCGGCGCGGCAGGACCCCGAGACGGCGGCCGATGACCGACATCGACGACACGAAGACGGCCGCCATCCGTGTGGCGTACTCCGTCATCAGCGTGTACGCGAGGTGGCGGCCGAAGTCCCAGGCGGCCGGCGGCCTGGCCACCTGCCGAGCCGGACGCCTTCACGTAGCCGACGCCTATGTGCTTGAGCGAGCAGTTGAGGATGTTCGCCTGGTGGCCCGGCGACTTCGTCCACGCCTTGACCACGTCGGCGGCGGTGGCCTGAGCGGCCGCGACGTTCTCCGCCAGTGAGGTCCAGCCGGTGGGATTATATGCTCGTCTGTTCCGCACGCGGTTGTCGTGCTCGAACTCCCCGAGCAACAACTGCCGTTCCCAAAGCAATTTCTGAGCCCTTTTCTCCGGGCGGCGGCAGGTAGCTTCGTATCCGGGTTCCGATGGGCAACCCGCCTCTACTCCAAGGAGTTTCCCGTATGCGAAGGCTACGTGCACTCTACGCCGTGCTCACCGCCGCATTGATAGCGATCTGCGCGGTCAATGTGAGCACCACCACGGCGTCCGCCGCAGAGCAAAGCGGTGGATTCGTCGTCAGCAAGGCTCAGTACAACAAGATGTTCCCGCACCACAAGAAGCTCTACACCTACGAGGGCCTGGTCAAGGCGATGAAGGCATTCCCGGCCTTCGCGCACACCGGCGACGCCAAGACCAAGAAGCGTGAGGCCGCGGCCTTTCTCGCGAACGTCAGCCACGAGACCAGCGGGCTGATATACATCAACGAGCAGAACAAGACCAACTGGCCGACCTACTGTCAGCAAGAGCCCTACGGCTGCCCGGCCGGCCAGTCCGCGTACCACGGCCGCGGCCCGCTCCAGATCAGCTGGAACTACAACTACAAGGCGGCCGGCGACGCGGTCCACATCGACCTGCTGAACCACCCGAACCTCGCGGCGACGAACCCCGTCGTGACCTGGAAGCTCGCGCTCTGGTACTGGATGACCCAGTCCGGACCCGGCACCATGACGCCCCACCACGCGATGGTCAAGAGCGGCGGCTTCGGCGAGACCATCCGCAGCATCAACGGCGCCATCGAGTGCAACGGCGGCAACCCGGCCGAGATGAAGGACCGGGTCGCCAAGTACAGGAAGTTCACCAAGATGCTCCGCGTCGGCGCCGGCGCGCACCTCAGCTGCTGAGGGAGGCGTCATGCGGAAGGTACGCGTCCTCGCCCTGCCGTTCCTGCTCTCGGCCGTGCTCGTGGCCGGCAGCCAGAGCGCCACGCCCACTGCGTTCGCGGCCGACGGCCATTCCGTTGCCGCCACCTCCGCGGCGAAGAAGAAGGGCATCAGCGCCTGGAAGTTCGACGGCGTCACCAAGGCGCTCGCCGACTCGAACTCCGGCTGGTTCTACACCTGGTCGTCGGGCAAGGGAGGAATCAAGCCGCCGCGCGGTGTCGAGTTCGTGCCCATGATCCATGACGCGGGCTCGGTGACGAACAAGGAGCTCGGCCTGGCCAAGAAGCAGGGCAAGAACCTGCTCGGCTTCAACGAGCCCGACAGGTCGGACCAGGCCCACATGACCGTGAAGCAGGCACTCGACATGTGGCCCCGGCTCCAGTCGACCGGTCTGCGGCTCGGCGCCCCCGCCGTGGCCACCGGCGGCGATGTCGCCGGCGGCTGGCTGGACCGGTTCATGAAGGGCGCCGCCGCCCGCCACTACCAGGTCGACTTCATCCCCCTGCACTGGTACGGCGCGGACTTCGACGCCCAGCGCGCGACGGGGCAGTTGCGCAGCTATCTCGAGGCCGTGCACAAGCGCTACAAGAAGCCGATCTGGCTCACCGAATACGCCCTGATCGACTTCTCGTCCGGCACCCCGCGCTATCCGTCCAAGGTGCAACAGGCCGCATTCGTGAAGAAGTCGACGGCCATGCTCCAGCACCTGGACTACGTCCGGCGCTACGCGTGGTTCACCCTCTCCACCGACCACGGCGACGGCACCGGCCTTTACCACGGTGCGACGGCCAACCGGGTGGGCGTCGCCTATCGCTCCGCGGGCTGAACACAAGATCAATCAGTCAAAATCACGAGAAACGAGGAAAAGAACATGAGCAAGCGGACCCTGCACGCCTCCATCGCGGCCGGTGCGGCCGTACTGACCGCGATGGTCGCCCTGGCTCCGGCGAGTTCCGCCGCGACCGCCTCCGCGCAGGCTCAGAGGCCGACGTGCTGGGCGACGCACTACGGCCCGATACCCGCCGGCAGCACCACCGCCAACGGCGACATCTTCGACAACAGCAAGAACACCGCGGCGACTTCGCTCACCCGCAATCCCCAGCTGCCCTTCGGCACGAGGGTGCGGGTCACCAACGTGGCGAACGGCAAGTCCCTGGTCGTGCGCGTCAACGACCGCGGCACGTTCAAGCACACGAAGGCGGAACCCAAGTGCCTGGACCTGACCGACGGCGCCTTCAGGCGGCTCGGCGGGAGCCTCAACCCCGACGCCGGTCACATCGTCGTCCGGCAGAAGGTGCTGAAGTGACCCTCTGAGAAAGACGGGGTGACCGGCGGCCGGAGCGGCTGACGTCTCCGTGTCACGGTATGAGCGCCCGGGTTGCCTCCCGCAGCCCGGGCGCTTGGTGATCCGGGTGCCGCCGGAGCAGAGCGAGGGCGCCGAGGGCGGTGCCGGTATCGCCGAGTCCGGCCGGAATCACTCGGGGCACCCCGTACGAGCAGCGCGCTACATGCGTGTCGAGCATGTGCTCGATCGGTGCCATCAGGGCTCGACCGGCGTCGACCAGCTCGCCGCCGATGACGATCACGTCGGGTCCGACGGCATGGCTCACATCGGCCAGCACCCTGCCGACATGCGTGCCCACCCGTGCCAGAACCGCGTGCGCGGCCGCGTCGCCGGACTCCAGCGCGCTCACCAGCTCCGGCAGGTCCGCTGCCGCGGTTCCCGCGGTGCGGCAGGCGTCGAGTACGGCCCCGATCGACGCCACTGTCTCCAGGCATCCGATCGCACCGCACTCGCAGGGTGCGCCGCCCGGGTCCACGGTGATGTGGCCGAACATCCCGGAGCGGCCGTGGGCGCCGCGGTGCAGTGTGCCGGCCATCACGAGTCCGCCGCCGACGCCGTGCGACAGCCGCAGGTACAGCACGTTCTGTTCACCCGCGGCGGCACCCCAGATCGTCTCGGCCAGGGTGGCCAGCCGGGTGTTGTTGTCGATCAGGGCCGGTGCGCCGAAGCGTTCGCGCACGCGTGCCGCCACGATGTCGTGCCGAGGCGCCCACAGCGGGCCCTGCCCCGGCGTGCCGACCGGTCCGACCACCCCGACGCCGATGCCGTTCAGGACGCCCGGTCGCAGCGTCCCGTGCGTGAGCTTGTCCGCCAGCCGCCACGCTAGGTCGATGCGGGTCTGCCACGGGGTGTCGGGGTCGTGCGGTTCGCCGGTGGTGCCGACGATCTCGTGCGCCGCGTTCATCGCGGCCACCCGCACCGCCCGTCGCGCGAACTCGATGCCGAGCAGCCGGCCGGCCCCGGGGTTCACGGTCAGTACCTCCGCCGGGCGGCCCCGCTTGCGCCGGGCCGCCTCCGGAACCGAGGCGAGGACGCTGCCGTTGTCCATCAGCGCCCCGACGGCGTCGTAGAGCGTGGTGCGGGACAGGCCGCTCAGGATCCGTAAGTCTCCCCGAGTGAGCGGACCGTGCTCGCGCAGCAGGCTCAGTACCAGGGCCTCGTGCGCGCTGGAGGCCCGTGTCGTCGTCTCGGTCAGCATGGCGGAAGGCGCCCCCCTCTTTGAGCACAACTGTTGTGTGGGGGGACGGAGATCAGTCGTCCGTCCCCCGTGGCGCAAGAAGCTAGAGGGCGTCTTTGTGGGAATTCTGTGGAGCCACTCAGAGGGAGGACACCTGGGCGTTCGCGGTGTTGCCGCGCGCCGGAGAAGGCTGACGCCGCCCGGGTCAGGGTTGAGGCGTGACGTGCACCTGCACGGTCAGCGTGCCGCTGTTGTCCTGGGAGCAGGCACCGGAGGCGTCGTTCATGCCCAGTTGCAGGCAGGCGTCGCCGGTCGCCCGGAAAGTCAGCTTCTGTTCGACGATGTGCATCGGGAAGTCCTGCTCACCCACGAGTCGAGCCGGCAAGGAGCCGAACGGAGCCCCGACTTTGACCTTGCAGGCCTTCGTTCCCTCCGGCAGCTGGTTGGTTTTCGGGTCGTAACCGGCCGGCCCGGTCACGGGCAGCTTTCGGGAGTTGGCCGTCCATTCTCCGGACACGAACTGGACGGTGACCCGGTCGCCCTGATGGAGGGACACGCCGGTGACAGGCTGCCAACCGGCCGTCGACTCGACGACCTGACGGGCCGTCCCCGTTTTCGGAGTGTTCGGAGTGTTCGGAGTGCGCGGAGTGCTCGGAGTGCTCGGAGTGCTCGAAGCGTTCGAAGCGTTCGGATGTTTCGGATCATCCTTGAGCGGCAGCGTTCCGGTGAGGAAGAGACCCCCCGCAACGCCCGCCGCGGCCGTTCCGGCCAGCCCCCATCGCAGCCGCTTCGGCCACGCCGAGCGGGATGCCTGCGCCTGCGCCTGCGGGTGTGGGAGTTCGAGCGGCGTGGTGTGGCGCCCAGGCGGCACGGTCTCCGCAGCCGGGACGCGCCATTTCGGCTTGGCGGCCATCGTGTTCGCGTCGGCCATCGGGGCCGCAGGCCGGAGCGCGAGTACGGTCGCCGGCGGCAGGAACTCGACGTCCGGCTCGCCGGCCACGACACCTCGCAGCGCGGAACGCACGGCTGCCGTCGAAGGACGCTCGGCCGGGGACTTGCGCAGCAGCGCTTCGACGACCGGGCGCAGCGGACCGAGCCGCTCCGACAGGCTGGGTTCCTCGTACGCCACGGCGTGCATCGTCGCGGGTGCTCCCGGCCTGCGGAAGGGTGACTCGCCGCAGCACACCGTGGCGAGTGTGGCGCCCAGTGACCACAGGTCGGAGGCCGGTCCGACCTCTGTTTCCATCACGCGCTCCGGCGCCATGAACTCTACGGAGCCGACCACTTGACCGGTGCTCGTCAGGAACTCACCGTCGTCCAGGGCCGCGATGCCGAAGTCGGTGAGGACGGCGCTGCCGTCACGGCGCAGCAGCACGTTGGCGGGCTTGATGTCCCGGTGCAGAGTCCCGACCGCGTGGACGGCGTCCAGCGCGTCGATCAGTTGCAGGCCGACGGCGGCGGTCTGCTGCGGTGTGAGCGGTCCGGTCTCGGCCGTCCGATTCGCCAGTGAGGACCCTTCGACGAGTTCCATGACGATCCACAGCCGGTCCTCGGACTCGACCAGGTCGTGTACTCCCACCACATGGGGATGCGGCACCCGGGCGACCGCGCGGGCCTCCCGGATGGCACGCCGTACCCGTACGCGGTGGTCCTCGTCGCCGCCGGTGACGACGTGCAGTTCCTTGGCGGCGACCGGCCGGTCCAGCAGTTGGTCGTGGGAGCGCCAGACCGTGCCCATGCCGCCTCTGCCGAGGACGTCGTGAAGCAGATACCGTCCGGCGATCACCCGTTCCGAACGCGTGGTCACCTGGTCACCATCTCCGGATATCACGCGCTCTCACGTTTCCATTGGGAGCGGTGCCCGTCGGAGCGCTCCAGCCGCCCGCGGAGCAATCCGCGCGCTTGTCCGCCGAGGCTGATGCCAGGATCTGCCGGTTGCGACGCCGGTCTGCCCGGTGGGGCACCCGCTGTATCTCCCCGAACTCGCGGGTCGCGGACCGGAGACGGCGCCGACGCGGTCCACGGCCCACTGGGTGTTGCTCCGCAACGGCCTGGTCCTCACCCAGGATGCCGATCTTGTCTTAGCTGGAATGGGAGCTTCCTTTGCTGGGTTAGTCCGGGCCAAGCACTACGTGCGGATGGTGTGACACGGCCGGCGTCCCGCCGCTCGATCCCGAATTGCGGTTACCGGTTCGATCCACTCGGCACTCGTTCGCCCTGCCGTGAGCCTTTGCGAGACGCTAGAACCTTGAGGAGAGCGGCAGCAAGGTCCTAAGGGGAGGATTAAATGCCCTGTCGCGCGGATCAATTCGAGGATCGCCGGGCCGACCTCCGCCCCGAACATCACTGCGGCCCGGCTCCATGCCTTCGGCTCGAGTCGCCGGCGCACCACGCGGTGGCGCAGGTGGACGACTCTCGATCCGAACGTGCGGGTCTCGACGAGTTCGAGATCCACCCGGCGCTCGCGCCGGGGAAAGAACGAGATGCCACCGCCGACGAGCACCGGGTAGACCCTCAGGGCTTCGTCAAGCCTTGCGCTTTTTGTTCGCGTCTCTCTCGGGAGGTCGGGCTCCTGCTGTTCATCTCCGGGGCGTCCATTCGTTCGCGAGGAGGCCGAGGATGGCTTCGTCTGCGTACACCCAGGCGGAGCGCCGCAGTGTTCCCTCGCGTGTGAACCCGATGCATCCTCGCCGACCACCGCAGCCTCCTCCACAACTGGAGGACGTCCCTAAAGCGTGGGGGTGGGCTGGGCGAACGCCGGAAGTGCGCGGAGGGGTGCTGCAACGTGTGGCCGGCTCGAGCGCGAGGAGGGGCAGCAGCAGGCGGGGACGGCCTCTCGCCCACTGTGCGGCATCCCGCGAGTTCTCCTGAGCCCGGATAGGTACCCGAGGCGCGCCGGCTCAGCTCAGGGCTGATCTCCGTGACCGGCCCGCGATCGGAACGGCCTCCTGGCGCACGCGCATCCGGTAGCGCTGCGGCGACTCCCCGACAACGCGCTTGAACGCCGTGCTGAACGCGCTCTCCGAGCCGTAGCCCAGCTCGGCGGCGAGCGCCGCAACGCGAGCGTCGCCGTTCCGCAGCGCGCGCTGGGCCAGCAGCATGCGCCACCGGCCCAGGTAGGTGAGCGGCGGTACACCGGCGGCCTCGCGGAACCGCTCCGCGAATGTGGTCCGGGACATCGCGGCGGCGCGCGCCAACTCCTCTAGCCGCCACACGCGTTCGGGGCGGCCGTGGAGCAGGTCGACGGCGGGGCGCAGGCGCTCGTCGGCGAGGAGGCGCAACCAGCCGGAGGGCAGGAGGGTCTGGTCGACGTAACAGCGCAGCACCTCCAGCAGGAGCAGTTGGCCGTACTGCCGGATCGCGAAGGCCGAGCCGAGCCGGTCGCCGGTCGCCTCGTCGAAGAGCCGCAGCAGGGCGGCGAGCAGCCGGTCCCCGTCTCCGGCGGCGGAGGACCGGATGTGGGCCACCGGTGGAAGCGACTCCAGCAGGAGCGTCCGCCCGGCCTCGTTCACGCTGACGCACCCGCCGATCACGACGTCGTCGACGGCAGGGTCCGAGCCCGCGAAGCGGGCGGTGGAGAAGTCCGACTCCGGCTGGACCTCGTGGCGCGGCTCCGCGCCGGCCTCGAAGGCCACCCACGAGCGGCCGGTGAGGATTGCCACGTCACCCGCCACGAGGTCGATCGGTTCGACGACGCCGTCGGTGGTGAGCCGGGCGCGCCCGCTCACCATCGCGAAGAACTTGACCGGGTCGGCCAGCGGGCCGCGGGCCCACCACCCGCCGCTGGCCGCGACGCCGCCGGTCAGCACGCTGCGCACCTCGACCAGGTCGAGTGCCTCGGAGAGTCGGTCGGGATCCATGTCCGTACTCTCGCGCAAGAAATCGGGATGGACAAGTATTCATAGTCCGGCGAACGACAGACAGGCTGGTGAGCGACACAGCAGGACGACCTGAAGGAGACACCATGCGCTACCGCAGCCTCGGCCGGACCGGGATCAAGGTCAGCCCCTATGCCCTCGGCGCGATGATGTTCGGCGCCCTCGGCAACCCCGACCACGACGACTGCGTCCGCATCATCCACCGGGCGCTCGACGCCGGCGTCAATCTCGTCGACACCGCCGATATGTACGCGCACGGCGAGTCGGAGGAGATCGTCGGCCGGGCGCTGAAGGGACGACGGGCCGACGTCGTGCTCGCGACCAAGGCCCGGAACCCGATGAGCGACGAGCCGAACCACCAGGGCGCGTCCCGGCGCTGGCTGGTGCGCGCGCTGGAGGACTCGCTGCGCCGCCTCGACACTGACTACGTGGACATCTACCAGATCCACCGCCCGGACCCCGACACGGACATCGAGGAGACCCTCGCGGCCCTCACCGATCTGCAGCGGGCCGGCAAGATCCGCACCTTCGGCACGTCGGCCCTGCCGGCCTCCGACATCGTCCGGGCGCACTGGGTCGCCGAGCGACGCGGGCTGGCCCGGCCGCGCACCGAGCAGCCGGTCTACTCGATCCTGAACCGGGGCATCGAGCGCGAGGTGCTCCCGGCGGCACAGGAGTTCGGCATGGGCACCCTGGTCTGGTCGCCCCTCGGCGGCGGCCTGCTGACGGGGCGGTACCGCAAGGGCCAGGAGGCCGCGACGCACCGGTCGAGGTACGGCTTCCGGCACCTCACGGACGACCGTCGGCTCGACGTGATCGAGCAGCTCATCCCGCTGGCCGAGGAGGCCGGCCTGCCGCTCACGCATCTCGCGATGGGCTTCGTGCTCGCCCACCCGGGCGTGACGTCCGCCCTCCTCGGACCGCGGACCATGGAACACCTGGACGACCTGCTCGCGGGCGTCGACGTCACTCTCACCGACGACGTGCTGGACCGAATCGACGCGATCGTGCCTCCCGGCACCGACACCGGCACGCTCGACATGGCCTACCAGCCGCCAGCCCTCCAGCGCCCCGAACTGCGCCGCCGACCGGCCGGCGAGCGCGCGGCGACATGACGTCCGCTCCGGCCGGAGCCCTGCCTGTGCCTGTGTCGCCCCCGACTGGTGTGAGGCACAGCGAAAGCGTCACTACGAAGCGCGGTCTGACCGTCAGTGGGGATGTTTCCGGAACTGCCCAGATCACGGGCTATCCGGCGGCGAGGAAGTGGTGACAGTCGAGCCGCGCTTCCGGTGACGCTTGCCGGCGTTTCACGGTGACAGTTCCGCCGCGTCACCGTTAGGTCGAGATCAACGATCTAGATCGGTGCCCGCCGAGGTGTCGGTCGTCACGAGTAGGCCCGCCGCAGCACTGCTTCCTGCTCGTACCCGTGATTTCGCCGTCGGGGCCGAGCGCGGCGTCCAGCGCTTCCACGACCTCATCCCGGTCGATGGGCAGACCGGCAAAGACGAGCCGCCCAACCTCCGGCTCCTGGTCGCCGTGCTCCGGCTCGGCGGGCCGGGGCGTGAGCAGCTGCTCGGGCATCGCCGCCTTGGTTATGTGCGTAACTGCGGAAACTGACACAGCCAGCACGGTGACTCTCCGGCCGCCCGTTCCGGCGGGCCGGTGCACGATGATCGGTGCGCCGGTCACACCTCCCAGCGTGCCCTTGACGGGATCGCGGGGCGAGTCGGCAGGGGCGGTCAGGGAGTGTCGCCGCACCAGTCCCAGCGGGTCGGGTCGCCGGGGCGCGGGTCGTACAGCGCCCGCCCCTCGGGGCCGAACTGTCCCAGCTCGGTCTGGAGGGATCTCCGAAGTAGACCTCGGCCTCGGCACCGGGCCTGTGGGACGCGCACCTCGGCTGATGAGCTGGGCCCTTCGGCACAAGGAAGCCACAAGAAACGCTCTTACTCTCACTGACCCACCGACCGGCAGACCAGTGGGAGTTGAGAGTGCATGCACGGATCGTCACCAGGTAGGAGTGCCGCAGGGCAGGTCCTGCTGTGGGTTGCCGTGGCCGCCGCGCTGCTCGTCGGGTGCTCGGCAGCGCCCGGCAAGAGCGCGGCGGCCGGGGCGTCCGCATCCTCGTTGGCGGGGAGTTCTGAACAGGGCCGCAAGCCCAACATCATTTATGTACTCACCGACGACCTCTCCTGGAATCTCGTGCGGTATATGCCGCACGTTCAGCAGATGCGCAAGCAGGGGACGACGTTCTCGAACCACTTCGTCACCGACTCGCTCTGCTGCCCCTCGCGTTCCTCGATACTCACGGGGCAGTACCCCCACAACACCGGCGTCTTCACCAACAACGGGGACGACGGAGGCTACGGCGCCTTCATGAAGAACGGGGACGAGAAGAAGTGCTACGCGCCGGCTCTTCAGAAGGCCGGCTACCGCACCGGCTTCCTGGGCAAGTACCTCAACGGCTACCAGCCGAAGGACGCCAGCGGTACCGGTCACCCGTACGTGCCTCCGGGCTGGAACGAATGGGACGTGGCCGGCAACGGGTATCCAGAGTTCAATTACGACCTCAACGAGAACGGCAAGGTCGTCCACTACGGCCATGACCCGCAGGACTACCTGACCGACGTGGTGTCCGCCAAGGCGGTCTCCTTCATCGGTTCCTCGGCGGCGGACAACAAGCCGTTCATGCTGGAACTCGCCACCTTCGCCCCGCACGGGCCCTCCACGCCCGCGCCCCGCGACGCCAACAGCTACCCGGGGCTCAAGGCACCCAGGAGCGCCGCCTACGATCGGCTGCCCGCGCAGGCGCCGAAGTGGCAGGCCGATCTCAAGCCCCTGAGCGACAAGGAGAAGACGCAGATCGACCGCAAGTTCGCCAAGCGGGTCCGCTCGGTTCAGGCCGTCGACCGGATGATCGGCCGCCTGCAGGACGTGCTGAAGGAGAAGGGGCTCGCGGACGACACGTATCTGGTCTTCGGCTCGGACAACGGCTTCCACATGGGGGAGCACCGGCTGCGGCCGGGCAAGCAGACCGCTTTCGACACCGATATTCGCGTCCCCATGATGGTGACAGGGCCGGATGTGCTGGCGGGGCGGACCGCCTCCCAGCTGGTGCAGAACACCGATCTCAATCCGACGTTCCAGCAGCTCGCGGGGCTGAAGCCGCCCTCGGCCGTGGACGGTCTCAGCCTTGTCGACCTCTTCCACGGATCGTCGCCGAAGGACTGGCGTGAGTCCGTTCTGGTCGAGCACCGCCATCCCGGAACGTCCAAGGGCGATCCCGACGCGGCTCCGAAGGACAGCGGCAATCCGCCGACGTACGAGGCGCTTCGGACCGCGGACAGTCTCTGGGTCGAGTACGCGGACGGGGAACGCGAATACTACGACACGCAGGCCGATCCCGCTGAGCTCAGGAATCTCGCAGGCAGTCTGAGCGACCGGAAAGAGAAAGCCCTGCACGAGACCTTGACCGCGCTCGCCCGTTGCTCGGGCTCCGAGTCCTGCCGGGACGCGTCGCGGCTGCACCAGTAGCCGTCATCGGGCTGCGCTCGGCGGCATCCGGCTGCACAAACACGAAGACCCCGCATCCAGCGCCCTGAGGGGTGGCGGGGTCTTCCGCACTTCATGCGAACCGCCCCCGGCACGATGTGAGCCTGCGCACACGGCTCCGGAGGCGTCGGTCCCATCAGCCATGGGCGCTGGCAGGCGGCGCATCCTGTGGACGTCTTCCTATGCTTGGCCGCCCATAGGCAGGACTCAACCTACGGCGTCATAGCCGGAGTCCCCGCTCCGGGTGGCAGATGACGCGTCGCTGCGGTGGCTGGTCGGGCCAAGTACCTCGTCGGCGCTGCGCGGTTCTGTGCGCGGTTGCTGGTTGAACTCGTGGCGCCGATAAGGCTTGCGTCCAGGCCCCGCTCGTACGGCACTGCTACAGACCCTCCGCTACAGGCGGTAACAGATCACCGGATCGCATGGAAGCGCGGAGGGACCAGGTCGCGATGCCGCTCGTCGGCATCAGGGCGCGTGAGATCCCTCCAGCCCCTGGAGAAGGAGAGCGATCAACCGTCGGGGATCGTAGCGGGGGTCGTTGTCGCGTCCGATGCAGAGGTTGCCCGATGCCGCGCATCAACTCATACGGCTGCGTACCGGGCCTGATGTCACCGGCCTCGACCGCAGCGTCGAGCAGTTGGGCGCAGACGGGCAGCAGGCGGTCGAGGAAGTAGGCGTGCAGCGCGGCGAAGCGGTCGTGGTCGGACTGCAGGGCGTCGGCGAGCCCATGCTTGGTGACGAGGAAGTCGACGAACAGGTCAATCCACTGACGCAGTGCGTCGAGCGGGGATTCGGCACTGGCCAGCAGGTTCGGTCCGGCCTCGGCGCATGCCTCGATCTGATGGCGGTAGACGGCCGTGACGAGATCCGCCCGGGTCGGGAAGTGGCGATAGATCGTGCCCATCCCGACGCCCGCCTGGGCCGCGATCTGGCGGATCGGCGCCGGTTCCCGGCGTGCTCTCCGACCTCGGGCACTGAGAGTCGGCTCGACACCACAGAAGTTGCGCCAGAACCGGAAGACGTGAACAGAGCCAATCCGCAGTCGAAGCAGATCCAGGAGTCCTCTTTCGGTGAGTTGGCCATCGGGGTGCTGATCACGGGGGACGAGCGGCAGCTGCCGCAGCCGGTGAGCACCACCTCCTTGCATGACGTCTCCCTGCCCATACCGGTCAGGAGTGGACGAGAGTCAACGCTTTGTCAGCCCGCTCAGTCAGGTTGAGCATCGGTTCGGCCGAAGTCATCCGGCCGTGATCGAGTCATACCGCTGTACCGGGATCGATGGGACGGTTGCGCAGTGCCGTCCCGGGCGGGGGTCTGACTCGTGAGATCTATGACCGAAGTGTCCAGTCACGGACCTGTCGGCTGCCGTTGCGGGATGCTGCCTGCCACCGAGCCACAGGGCGTGTCGCAATAGGGGCCTTGCCGAGTTCAGGCGCCATCACGGTTCAGACCGCGTGAGCAGGCCGGTGCCATCCACCCAGCACGTCACCACGCGGGAGGCGAACCACCATGACGACCAGACAGCACAGCACCTCCTCGAGCACGGACCCTCCCGCGCGGAAAGAGGTCGTACTGGGCGTGGACACGCACGGCGAGGTGCATGTCGCCGCCGTGATCTCCCCGCTGGGGAAGGTCCTGGGCATCGCGTCCTTTCCGGCCACGGCGGCCGGCTACCGGCAGCTTCTCGTGTGGGCCCGCAAGCGGGGTACGGTGCGCCGGGCCGGTGTGGAGGGCGCCGGTACCTTCGGCGCGGGCGTGTCCCGCTACCTGCTGGCTCAGCACGTCGAGGTATACGAGGTGAACCGGCCCGACCGCTCGGCCCGCCGGCTGCTCGGGAAGTCGGATCCGCTCGATGCGCAGGCCGCCGCCAGAGCCGTGCTCAGTGGTCGCGCCCGGGCCGGGGTCAAGTCCGGTGACGGTCCGGTGCACAGCGCCCGGATGTACAAGCTCGCCAAGGACTCTGCGGTCAAGGCCCGTACCCAGGCGATCAACCAGCTCAAAGCCGTCCTGGTCATCGCCGATCCCGCACTGCGGGAACGACTGTCCAGCCTGGGCAACCGCGAGCTGTTCCGCACCTGCGCACGCCTCGGGCCAGGCGACGGCGAGGACAGCGAGAACGCGGTGGCCCAGGCCACCCACATGACCCTGAGAATGCTCGCCGAGCGCATCAAAGAGCTAACCGGGCAGATCGATGAGCTGAACCAACGCCTGACCCGGCTCGTCGAACGTCACGCCCCACAGCTGCTCGTACCGGCCGGCATCGGCCCGGACAGCGCCGTCACTCTCCTGATCACCATGGGAGACAACCCCGAGCGACTGAACACCGAGGCGTCCTTTGCTGCTCTTTGCGGAGCCAGTCCCATCGAGTATTCGTCGGGCCGTCGGAGCACGCGCCGGCTCAACCACGGCGGCGACCGTCAGGCGAACGCCGCCCTGCACCGCATCGTGTTCACCCGCCTGCGCCACGACCCGCGCACGCAGGCGTACTTCGAACGCCGCACCCAGGGGGCAAGACCCGACGCGAGATCATCCGATGCCTCGAGCGATATGTCGCCCGAGAAGTCTTCAACCTGGTCAGGACGGTATCCGGCGTCTCCCTGTTATAGGGGCGTCCGTGAGACGTGAGAAGGTCTGGGCGTGAGTGAGACACCCCCGAACACCCTGCAATACCGCTTCGACGGGCCAGAAGACGCTCCGGTCCTGATCCTGGGTCCCTCACTGGGTACCACCTGGCACATGTTGCAGGGACCGTCTTCGGGTGTCCACGTCAGTCCAGGGCGGGTGCGTAAGAGCTGGTCAGGGCGTCGCGCTCCGAGGGAGTCGACGTAGTTGGTGACAGACATGTGAGAGCGCCGGTGAGAGGTGCGTTCGACGGCAAGCTCCTACAGGCGCGGCCGGCGGGGGCTTCCGGGCGGCTGTGCTGCAGCTCCGGCGTCGGCACCGTTGCCCTCGGGTTCTCCGCCCTGCGCCATCGAAGCCGGCCGGCGCAGGGTGGTCGGCGGCCGGGCGGACATCACGGACATTGCGCTCGACGTCGCGGCGGCCGGTCGCGCCGACTGACGCGAGTGATCGGTGCGGTGGCTGTGGCGGCCCGGCGGGGCCGGTGCCACCGCTGTCCACGTCAGAGGACGGGCGGCGATATCAGCGGCTCGTGTCGGCGTCACCTTCGTCATTCGGAGCGTCTCCCTGTCTCCTGCCGTCCGGAGGGGAGCCGTCCCCGTGCTCTTCCAGCAGCTCGAGAAGCGCGGCGTCCGCTCTCCTCTGATCTTCCTTCGTCAGCTCGACCGGTGCGTTGTCGTAGACGGTGTAGCGACCTGGATCGATGATGTTGGCGGCCCTCAAGCTGAACGTCAGCAGGGGGCGCCAACCCTTGCGGTGGCCGACCCGAACTTGTAGCTGGGCCCTGTAGTCACGGGCCTCCGGGAGGAATCCGGAAAACGGTGCCTCGAACTCGAGGAAGAGCTGTTGCGCTTCTCTGCCGGGCACGACGAATCCGGCGGGCAGCTCCGCCTCCTCGTCCGCCCCCGGTTGGAGCCGGGACGTGGAGGACACCCACAGGAGTGGCAGATGAGAGGCGGGCTCATCAGGGAAGGTCAGGATGAGGTCCTGCACGACGATCGGTTTGGGACCGGTGTTGTGCAGGACGAGCGGCAGTCGTAGGCGTGCCGTGGAACCGTGCACGATCGCCGCGAAGGAGTGAGGTTCCCACGCCTGCAGGCGTCCCTGTCGGGCGTTGAGCCACCAGAACGACGCGACGGTGAAGAGCAGTGCGCAGACTGACACCACACTGGCGCCGGTAAGCGATGAGGACGCGATCTGATCCGCCGCGACCATCAGCGGAACCACAGATTCAGTCTGCCAGCCCCGCCGTGGGCTCGCTCACAGGACGAGTGGCCGCCGACAGTTTCCCGGAACGGGTCAGAGGCCGGCGAGGAGTACGAGATACCAGGCGACCAAAGCAGCGCATGTCACCGCGGGGAGGAGTTTGGTCAGCCCGTCGCCCTGGCGTACGTGCGTGGTCACGGCACCGGCGAGCAGCATCAGCAGCCCGATACCGGCCAGGCCGCCGCACAGCGGTACGACCGGGCCGAGGGCCACGCCGATGGCGCCCGCCAGCTCCAGCGTGCCGATGACCCGGTAGGCCGCGGTGGTGAAGCCGGCGTGGGCGGCCAATTTGGGCATCGGGCCCAGGGCCAGGATCTTGGCCGTGCCCAGCAGGGCGAAGATCAACGCGATGAGACAGGTCAGCGAGGCGGAGAGGATCACGAGGCGCCTTCGGGGGTGTGCGGGCGGCGGGCCTGGCGGCGTTCGGCGCCCAGGCCGGCGAAGTAGGCGATCAGGTCGGGGTCGTCGATGGCGGAGGGGTTGAGGACCTGGTCGGCGGGGGCGCCCTGGAGGAGGCGTTTGACCGGGACCTCGAGCTTCTTGCCGGTCTTGGTGTGCGGGATGGCCGGTACGGCGAGGATCTCGTCGGGGACGTGTCGGGGTGAGGCGCCGGTGCGGATCGCGTCGTGGATCTTCTCGCGCAGGGACTCGTCCAGACCGACCCCGTCGGCGAGGACCACGAAGAGCGGCATCCAGTAACCGCCGTCGGGTTCCTCCGCGCCGATGACGAGGGCTTCGGTGATCTCGGGGAGGCGTTCGACGATGTCGTGGATGTCGGTGCTGCCCAGACGTACGCCGTTGCGGTTGAGCGTGGCGTCGGAGCGTCCGTGCACGATCACCGAGCCGTGGGAGGTGAGAGTGATCCAGTCCCCGTGCCGCCACACGCCCGGATAGGCGCTGAAGTAGGCGTCGCGGTAGCGGCTGCCGTCAGGGTCGTTCCAGAAGTACAGCGGCATCGACGGCATGGGGCGGGTGACGACCAGTTCGCCGACCTGGTCGACGACCGGCCGGCCCGCGCCGTCGTACGCCGCGAGCGCCACGCCGAGGTTGGGGGCCGACAGTTCACCCGCCCACACCGGGGTGGTGGGGGCGCTGCCGGCGAAGCCGGAGACGACGTCCGTGCCGCCGCTGGTGGAGGCGAGCTGGACGCCTGCGCCGACGTGGTCGCGGACCCAGGGGTAGGCGGAGGCCGGCAGGGCGGAGCCGGTGCTGCCGATGACGCGGATCGCCGACAGGTCGTGCACGGCGGGGTCGACGCCGAGCTTGGCGATGGCCAGCAGGTACTGGGGACTGGTGCCGAAGACGGTGACCTTGTGGCGGGCCGCCAGCTCCCACAGGACGTCCGGGCGCGCCACCGGCGCGGGGCTGCCGTCGTAGGTGCAGGTGGCGGCGCCGGTCAGCAGGGTGGAGACGACCAGGTTCCACATCATCCAGTGGGTGGTGGTGTACCACAGCAAGCGGTCTCCGGCGCCCAGGTCGCAGTGCAGGCCGAGGATCTTGAGGTGTTCCAGCAGGACGCCTCCGTGGCCGTGGACGATGCCCTTGGGTAGCCCGGTGGTGCCGGAGGAGAAGACGATCCACAGCGGGTGGTCGAACGGAACCGGGGCGATGGCGAGGTACTCGGTGCGGCCGGCCGCGTCCTCCCAGGAAACCGTCAGCACCGAGTGTCCGCCCTCAGGCCACGCGAGGCCCACGTGGTCCACGAGCACCGTGGCCTTCAGCGTCGGCAGGGCGGCGGCCAGCTCGAGCGAGGCGGTACGACGGTCGTGCGTGTCCCGTTGAAGAGGTAGCCGTCCGCGGTGATGAGCACGGCCGGTTCGAGCTGGGCGAAGCGGTCGGCGGCGGCCTTGGGGGCGTAGTCCTGGCCGCACACCGACCACACCGCGCCCAGGCTGGCGGTGGCGAGGAAGGCGATGACGGCGTGGGGGGTGTTGGGCAGGTAGCCGACTACCCTGTCGCCCTTTCCGACGCCGAGGTCGCGAAGGGTGGCCGCGACGGACGCGACCTTGGCGCGCAGCTGCCGGCCTGTGATCTCGTAGGCGGTTCCGGTCTCGTCCAGTGCGGTGATCGCGGGGGCGTCCGGGTGCAGGTTGCGCAGCGCGTGGTGGGCGTAGTTGAGGGTGGCGCCGGGGAACCAGCGGGCGCCGGGCATGGCTTCCTCGGCCAGCACCCGCTCGTACGGAGTGGTGGCGTCGATGTCGAAGTACTCCCACACCGCGGCCCAGAATCCTTCCAGGTCCGTGACGGACCAGTGGTGCACGGCCTGGTAGTCGGTCGGGTCCGGAATCCCTTCGGTGCCCTGGTGCCGGGCGGCCCAGCGGGCAAAGTCCGCGATGCGGCTGCCTGCGGCCGCTTGGGGGTCGGGCGGCAGGAAGGGCTCCGGACAGGGCGTGGAGTGCGGGGTGGTCATGGTGTGGTGTTCCTCGTCAGGGTGCGGGCCGGGCTTCGGCGGGGCGGCGGGCCGTGTGCAGCAGGGGAGCCCAGGCGGCGGCGTCGGTGAAGTCGCCGGTGCCGGTGGGGACGGTGTCCATCACGACGCGGTCGGGGCGCAGCAGGACGGCGTCCGCCCGGCCGCGTGCCAGCCAGGCGGCCAGCGTGCCGTCGTCGTCCAGGTCGCCGACATGGATCACGGATGCGCCCAGGGCCGTGGCCACGCCCGTCATCCGTGCCGTGGGCGGCAGGGCGGTCAGCACGGCGAAGGAGTCCCCGAGGATGTCGTCGAGGCGCTCTCGCCTGCCGTCGACGACCACCCAGGGTTGCGGGCAGAAGGTGCCGGCCAGTGAGCGGCCGGTCAGCCGGGGGCGGCGTCGTACCAGCGGATTGGCGGTCAGTGCGGGACTGAGGTCGCGGCTCACCGCCGCGGTCACACCGGGGATGCGGCAGGCTGCGCCCACCACGGCCCGGCGGATGGCCGCACCGCGGTCCTGTCCGCCGGTCATGGCCCAGCCGACGGCGACCGCGACACGGATCACGTGGCGGGCGTGCGGCTTGCGCTCCTGCTGGTAGGTGTCCAGCAGTCGGTCGTCCGCGCCCTGATGAAGGACGCGGGCGAGTTTCCAGGTGAGGTTGCGGGCGTCGCGCAGGCCCGCGCACAGGCCCTGCCCGATGAAGGGCGGGGTGAGGTGGGCCGCGTCGCCCAGCAGGAACACGCGCCCACGGCGCCACCGGTTGGCGAGGCGGGCCCGGAAGGTGTACCGCGCCTGCCGGATCACCTCGAAGTCGTCGCCCCCGCCCCCGTGGGCAGCGGACGGCAGGTCGACCCAGGGGGCGACCAGCTCGTGCAGCCGTTCCAGCTCTTTCGGGCCGTCCAAGGTCTCACCCTCGGCCAGTCGGAACTCCCAGCGGTAGCGGTCTTCGCCGACTCGCATGAAGGTGGCCGGGCGGGTGGGGCAGCAGATCTGCTCGGCGCCTTCCCAGGTGCGCACCGGGAGGCTCGTGCGCACGTCGATGACCCGCCAGCTCTCCTCGAAATGCAGGTCCTCCCACACGGCGCCGATGGCGTCGCGGGTGATGCTGCCCGCGCCGTCGCAGCCGAGGACGGCGTCGGCCCATACGTGCTCGTCCTCATCGCTGCCGTCGCGGCGGAAGGTGACCCGGACCGGAGCCGTTCGGTCGGTGTCCTGGCTGACGGACACGACCTCCACCCCGCCCCGCAGCTCGCACTCGGGGCGACGGGCCAGGGCGTCGCGCAGCAGCCGTTCCAGCTCTGGCTGGTCGAACATGCTGGTCTGCGGGAAGCCGTGGCGGCCGTGCAGGGACCGTCGGAACTCGGCGATCACGCGGCGCCGGGCGTCCAGCAGCCGCAACCCGGGAGCCGGCCTGGCGAGAGTGGCGAACTCCTCGTGGACGCCGACGCTCTGCAGGATCCGGCGAACCTCGTCGTCCACGACGACGGCGCGCGGCAGGGGGTAGATGTCCCGGTGGCGTTCGAGGAGCAGGCTGGGCACTCCGTGCCGGGCGAGCAGGAGCGCGGCCGTGACTCCCACGGGCCCCGCCCCGATGATCACCACCGGTCTGCTGGGTGTGGCGCTCACGTCGCGGCCCCCACAGCGGTCCGCTGCTCGCCCAGGTCGATCCGCCCGTCGGGGGTGGCGATCGTGGCGGTGACGAGGTCACCGTCGCGCAGGTACAGGGGGTTCTTGGCCTGGCCGTTGAAGAACGCCTTCCACTTCAGCGCGGGCGGCAGCAGCGCGGCGATCTTCTCGACCGGCTTGGGCGGGGCCTTCAGGGCGGTGCCGCCGGGTGTACCGGTCAGCAGCAGGTCGCCCGGGTCGAGGGTCTGGAAGCGGGAGAGCAGGGTGAGGGCCTGCGCGGGCCGCACGATCATGTCGGCCAGTGTGCGGTCCTGACGCGTTACGCCGTTCACCGACAGCCGCAGTCGCAGGTCGATCAGACGGTCGAAGTCCTCCGGCTCCAGCAGGGCCAGGTACGGACCCGTCGGCGTGAAGGTCGGGTAGGACTTGCTCTCGTAGAACTGGGTCTTGGTCAGCTGGACGTCGCGGGCGCTGACGTCGTTGGTGAGGACGAGCCCGGCGACGTACGAAGGAAGGTCCTGCTCCTCCACAACTGTGCCCACCGGGAGCGTCGCGCCCATGACGAGGCCGAGTTCGACTTCGTAGTCGAGGAAGTTCACGTGCGTGGGGCGGACGATCGTGTCGTGCGGGCCGCTGACCGAGCCGGACGCCTTGCGGAAGAAGGTGGGCGGTATGTCACCGGTGAAGCCCGAGTCCTTGGCGTGGCTGCGGTAGTTGACCATCTGGGCGACCACCCGGCAGGGGGTGGTGACCGGGGGCAGCGCCACCAGGTCGGCGACGGGCGTGCCGCGCTCGCCGGAGGCGGCGGCCTCCCGGACGGCGGCCCGGTCGGCGAGCAGTCCGGCAGTGGTGACCGCCTTGGTCTCGATGCGGACGGCGCGCTCGTTTCGGACGGCCCACCAGCCGTCGGGGGTGCGCAGAACGTTGGTGCTCATGAGCTCATCGCTTTCATCAGGCCCAGCAGGCGTGCGGGGTCGAGTTCGTTGTCGTCGCGCAGGGCCGTCATGACCTCGCGGAGCTTGGCGGGGGAGGGGTTGGCGCCCAGGAAGTCGCGGGTGACGGGCGGTCCCCACTGCGCGAGGCCGCTCGCCGACATCGGTGCCCATCCGGGTTCGAGGTCGCAGGAGAACAGGTCGCCGTCGGCGAAGTGCTCCAGCATGAAGTGGTCGGGGTCGCGCCAGTAGTCGAAGAGCTGGCTGCCCTGGATGTGTCGGCCGATCCCCCAGCTGCGCTTGTAGCCGCGCTCGGCCAGGTACTCCCCGCCGGCGGCGATCGCGTCGAGGTCGGTGACCTGGTAGGCGGAGTGGACGTAGCCGGTGCCCGGCCCGAGGTGCAGGGCGAGGGTGTGGTGGTCCACGGGAAGGCTGCCCTGGTCGCAGCGGATGAACGCCATGGTCGGCCCGCGCTGGCGCTGCCCGTCCAGGAAGAGGAAGTCGGACACGATCATGCCAAGGGTGTCCAGGTACCAGTCCAGGGTGCGGGTGAACGTCCTCGTCTCCAGCACCACGTGGCCGAGGCGCTGGATGCGGGACGGCTCACGGGGCGGGCGCTGGGTGGTGTTCGTACGACGGCCTTCGATGCCGGTGTTGAGGATCAGCGGCTGCTGCCCGGGCAGCGCGGGAAGCGGTTCGGCGCAGTGCACCACCCGGACCGGGAGTCCCGAGGGATCGAACAGGGCGACCGACCGGCCGCCGCCGGGGACGTCGATGTCCTGGACGGTGTTTCCCACGGCGGCGGCGAGCCGGTCCACATCGGTCCGCTCGGCTGCGCGGAACGCCGGCCCGAGGAAGCGGGACGCGCGACCGCGCCGGATGACCATGCAGGGAGGGCCCGCGAACGTGCCGCGCAGCCACAGCTCGTGATCGGTGCGGGCGGCGATCGCGAAGCCGAAGTCACGGGCGAACACCTCGGCCCGGTCAAGGTCCGGCTTCTCGAACTCCAGCCAGGCCAGGTCCGCCACTTTGATCACGGGATTCCGGGCTCGTCCGGGGTGTTCACCGCGTAGGGCGCCCTGCTCACTGTGGAGGTCTTGGTGGGGCGTCAGCGGACCGCCCTTGTTGACGGGGATGTGGGACATGGTGTCCTCCAAGCAACACTGCCTTAATGAGGAAATCATCAACTCTGCCAATTCTCATCGTCAATAGGCGTCGTCCAAATAATTGAGGATCTCATCAGTAATGGCAGAGTCATCGTTGCGGCGGTTACACTGGGCCGTATGCCGACGTCAGCCCCGCCCAGGAACCGCTTCGAGCGACGCCGTGCCGAGACCCGCCAGGCGCTCGTCCGTGCGGCCCGGCAGATCCTCGCGGAGACCGGGGACACCAGCGCAAGCATCCAGGCCATCGCCGAGCGCGCCGATGTCGGCTTCGGGTCCTTCTACAACCACTTCGAGTCGAAGACGGAGCTGTTCGACGCGGCGGTGACGGACGCCCTGGAGGAGTTCGGGCAGGTCATCGACGAGCGCGTGGAAGGCATCGACGACCCGGCCGAGCTGGTCGCAGCAGGCTTCCGGCTCACCGCCCGGATGGCCGACTCCCACCCGGAACTCATGCGGATCCTGCGCGACCGCGGCCTGGCCCACATCCACTCCGACAGCGGCCTCGCCCCACGCGCCCTGCGCGACCTGGAGATCGGCATCGCCTCGGGCCGCTTCACCTGCGGCAACGCGACCACCGCCCTGTCCGCCCTGGGCGGCACCCTGCTGTCCCTGGTGGCTCTCAGGCTGGACCGCCCGGACCTCGACGGCGACGAGGCCGCCTCCGACCTGGCCGAGATGGTCCTGCGCATGCTCGGCCTCGCTGCGGACGACGCCCACGAGGTCACCCGGCGCCCGCTGCCCGGTCTCGCCCGATGACCTCCTGCACCTGAAGCGCGGCCCTCTGTGGTGCTACGCCGGCAGCGACGAGGAATGCGGTTGCCGCGGCCTCACCAGTGGGGTCCGCCCACGGGCATGCGGCGTTCTCCTCGGCGAGGGCCAGCATGAGTGACTCCAGTGCTTGGGCGAGCACGGGTGCTGGAAGGTGGTCCGCGAAGACGCCTTCGCGCTGACCGCGCCGTAGGGTTGCGACGGCTTCCGCGCGGGCCGGTGCCAGCGTGGTGCGGATCTCGTCCTCTCCCGGATGGCGCCGTCCCAAGGTGATGAGCACGCGGTAGTGGTCGCCCACCGTCCATGCCGCCAGCACCATCCGTGTCATCGCCTCGACCGGGTCGGCCTCCGCGGTACGGGCTCTGGCGAACGCCTGCCGGAGTTCATGACCTGCTTCCTGTGCCAGGTCGGCGATCAGCGCATGCCGGCTGGAGAAGTGTCCGTAGAGGGTGCGCCGGGCGACCCCGGCCGCCTGAGAGATGCTGTCGAGACTCGCGTCCGGGTCCTCCCGCAGTTTCCGCCGGGCGGTCGCGAGGATGCGTCGGCGGTTGGAGTGAGCATCCTTGCGCTGCAAGGTACGGCCCGGGGTGTCGGTCGCCTGCATGGTTCTTCCTCTCCACGATGGCCGGAAAGCCGTGGGCGCCGGTGCTCCCTCACGCACCGGCGCCCACTCACCCCTGCCCAGGGTGGCTTGTCGCCCTGCTGACGGGTGTCAGGGGACGAGGATGAGGCGGATCGGGTCGCCGATCTTGTTCTCCAGTCGGTGGACGGCGTCGGCGGCCTCGATGAGCGGGATGTGGTCGGTGATGGAGGGGGCCAGGTCGAGGCGGCCGGCCGCGGTCAGCTGCACCAGCTCGGAGACGGACTCGGGGAAGCCGCCGTAGTGGCCGCGGACCTGCTTCTGCAGGTAGTTGAAGGTCAGGCCCTCGGTGATGGTGAGTGGCCGGGGTGTGATGCCCACCAGGACGAGGGAGCCGCCCAGGCCGAGCACGGAGGCGGCCTGGTCGCGGACGGCGGGGACACCGGCGCAGTCGAAGGCGAAGTCGAGGCCGCGTCCGCCGGTGGCTGTGCGGACCTGGTCGGCGAAGTCGGGGGCTGCCGGGTCGAGCGCGAGGTCCGCACCGAAGGCCAGGGCGCGCTCGCGGGCGCTGGGCAGCGGGTCGACGGCGATGATCGGGGCGGCGCCGACCAGGCGGGCGAGGCGTACGTTGTGGGCGCCGACTCCGCCGACTCCCCAGACGCCGACGGACTGGGCGGCACGGACGCCCGCCGTGGCGACGACGGCGGCGTAGGGGGTCGAGACCGCGTCGGGGATGATCGCGGCCTGGTCGAAGGGGAGGCTGTCGGGGATGGGGACGAGGGTGTCCTCGCGGGCGATGACGTACTCGGCCCAGCCGCCGTCGTAGTCGATGCCGGCGGTGAGCATCTGGGTGCAGGGGCGGTGGCGCACGCATCCGGCGCACTTGCCGCAGGTCTTGCCGGCCTCCAGGGTGACACGGGTGCCGACGACCAGGCCGCGCTTGAGGTCGGGGCCGTGCGTGTGGATGACGCCCGAGACCTCGTGGCCGACGGTGACCGTGTCGGAGGTGGCGAACAGGGGGACGAGGGAGCCGTCGAGGAGGTGGACGTCGGAGAGGCAGACGCCTGCGGCCTTGACCTCGATGAGGACCTCGCCCGGGCCCGGCACGGGGATCGGGACCTCTTCCACGGCGAACTTCTTGCTGTCCAGGTGGAAGCGTCCGGCGAGCATGGTGTCCATGGTGATCTGCTTTCCGTGAGCGGCACCGCCCGGCGGTTCGGGCAGGCAGGTGCCGTGTGGTGTCTGGGGGTTTGTGGTGGCCGGTAGGCGTGCGGACGGCAGCGGGGGTTCCGCACGCCTACCGGCGGCTGGGGGTCACACGCCTTGATGGCGTGCGACGGTTAGGCGAAGACGTCCTGCTGGTAGCGCTCGTCCGCTTCGAGCTGGGCGAGCCACCGCTGGGCGGCTTCGTCGTCGCTGCCGGTCTTCTGGCGGTGGATGGCGGCGAGGGCCTCGCGGACGGCGGGTGCCATGCGGCGGCCGTCACCGCAGACGTAGATGTACGCGCCGTCCTCGATGGCCTGCCACACCGTGTCGGCGGCGTTGGCGATGGCGTTCTGCACGAACCGGGCCGGGTGGCCGGTCACCGCGGAGAAGGCGGTGTGCACCTGGGCGATGCCGGCCTGCTCCCAGTCCTGCATCTCCTGCTTGTAGAAGTAGTCGTGCTCCGGGTGGCGGCAGCCGACGAACACCTGCGACATACCCACCTGGGTGCCGTTCGCGTGCTGTGTCGCCCGCTCCTCCAGGAAGCCGCGCAGCGGCGCGATGCCGGTGCCGGGGCCGATGAGGATCAGCGGCGTGGCGGGGTCGGCGGGCGGGGCGAACGTCGGGGAGGGCACGCGGACGTAGCCGTAGACGACGTCTCCGGGTGCGAGGCCGGCGATGTAGGAGGAGCAGGTGCCGCGGTACGGGCCGTCGCCGGACAGGGCCGGGCCTTCCAGCAGGCCGACGGTCAGGCGCACGTGGCGCGGGTTGGCCGACGGGGCGGAGGAGATGGAGTAGAAGCGGGGACGGATGGGGCCCATCATCTCCAGGAAGACCGCCAGCGGCAGTTCGACGGCCGGGAAGCGCTCCAGCAGGCCCAGGACGGAGATGCGCTTGCCGAGGATCTCCTTGCTGTAGCGCTCCTCGGCCTCCTGGGTGTCGGCGGTGTACGCCTGGAGCTGCGGCCGCGTCCACGGGCACTCGGTGTACTCGGCGAGCGTCTGGATCTGGGACCGGGTGGCGACGTCCTGCAGTTCCAGGAACTCGGTGAGCAGGATGCCGGCGGTGACCGGGGCGCCGACCGGCAGGTGGGTGCGGCCGCCGGCGGGCTGGTCGAGCCGGAGCACCTGGTCGTAGTCGACGCCGAGCCGCCTCAGTGCGCGCTCGACCAGGGCGAGTTCGTTCTTGGCGAAGACGGCCAGGTGGTTTCCGGTGTCGTAGGTGACGCCCTCGGGCAGCTCGAAGGTGATGGACTTCGCGGACGGGCGCGGCGGCTCGATGCTGAAGTCCCACAGTCCGGTCGCGTCGGCCACGAGCTCCTCGTTGGTCACCACGGTGAGCGGGTACGCCTGCTCGGAGACGATGGCGGGGCGCACGTCGGACTCGGTGAGCAGCTGGACCTGGTAGCGGGGGCCGCTCGCCTGGGAGGTGTCGGCGGCGTATTCCTCGGCAAGGGTGGCCCACAGGTTGTCCATCCACCGCGTGGCCATGCCGTCGAAGTCACCGGCGGCGTCCGCGATGCCGCGCTCGACGATGGGGGTGGCGCCGGCGGCCAGCAGACCTTCCTCGATCCGCTTGGGGAATGCCTGGTAGGTGGCCACCCACTGGGTGTTGCCGGCGCCCAGCAGCGCGTACCGCACGTTCGCCAGCGAGCCCTCGGGCAGTCCGGCGGCGAGCAGGTCGTCGAAGCGCTGGGCGTTGTCGGGCGCCTTGCCGTTGTAGCTGGCGGCGACCACGACGAGCAGTCCCTCGGTGGGCAGGTTGTCGCCCAGCTCGTCCAGGCTCACCAGGGTGGTGCCGAACCCGGAGCGCTCACCGCGGTCGGCGATGGTGCGGGCCAGGTCCTCGCACGAGCCGAGGCTGGAGCCGTAGGCGACGGTCAGGTTCACACCGACACCGCTGACCGCGGCCTGCGCCTGCGTGTCGCCGGTCTGCAGGTCCACGGCACCGAAGACGGTGCGCTCGTGTTCCTGACGCCTGCGGACGATGAGCTCGAAGTTGCCGGGCTTGCGGGTCAGCGCCTCCTTGACGTCCATCTTGTAGTCGGTGGTGTCGGAGAACTTGAACTTCTGCAGCATCAGCGCCAGGACCAGGCGGGCCTCGGTGAGCGCGAACTGCCGGCCGATGCAGGCACGCACGCCGTTGCCGAACGGCTTGTAGGCGTGCGGGTGGTGCTTGGCGCGGTTCTCCGGCAGCCACCGGTCGATGTCGAACTCGTGGGGGCGGTCCCATGCTTTGGGGTGGGTGTGCAGCGGTTGTTCGAGGATGTTGACCCGCGTGCCCTTCTTCAGCTCGTAGCGGCCGCCGATGACGGTGTCCTCATGCGGCGCCTTGCCGATCAAAGGGATGGGGGCCCACAGCCGCAGGGTCTCCTCCAGGATGCGTGGGATGACGTCCAGCTTCATGATCGTGTCGTAGTCCGGGACCGTGTCGCCGGGCATCAGCCGGTCCACCTCGGCGTAGGCCTGGGCCAGGACGTGCGGGTTGCGCATCAGCGAGTAGGTGGCGAACGCCAGCAGGCCGCTGGTGGTCTCGTGGCCGGCGATCAGGAACGTCAGCACCTGGTCGCGGACGTTGTCGTCGGTCAGCGCCTTGCCGGTCTCCGGGTCGGTGGCCTGAAGCATCAGGCCCAGCAGGTCGTCCTCACCGGTGCCCTTCCCGTCGCGGCGCTCCTTGATCACGCTCTCGACCAGGTCCTGCATCTGCTGGATGTTCGCGCGGTACTTCTTGTCGTCCGCCTTGCGGAGCCTCGTCATCATCGGTAGCTCCTGCGAGCGCCGCAGCGACTCGATCAGCGTCTCCAGCAGCGCGTTGAGGAAGGGGTGCAGCTCCTCCTTGTCGAAGGAGTCGAACCGGTAGCCGAACCCCGACAGGGCGATCGTGTCCAGCGTCAGCCGGGTGTAGTCGTCGGTGATCTTGACCGGCTGACCCTCCCGGCGCTCCCACTTGCCCGCCAGGTTCCGGGCGATCTCCAGCATCTGCCCGTAGTAACCCTTCATGGCCCGCTGGCTGAAGGCCGGCAGCAGGATCCGGTGCGCCCTGCCCCATTCCTCTTCGTGCTGGTGCGCGGTGAACAGGCCCGCGTTCAAGAAGTCCCGGACATGGGCCAGCGGCGTCTTGTCGATCTGCTTGAAGAACCGCGTCTCGTCGCTGACCTCGGCCACCAGGTCCGGGTCATAGACGAAGACCTGCTCGATGCCGGCGATGTCCATGCCGTAGATGCCCTCGGGGAACTGCTTGGACAGTTCGGCGAAGTACTCGAACGGGTTGGTGTCGGGGATCTGCGGCGTGTTGCCGAGCAGGGGGACCCCGCGCGGGGACCGGATGGGACGCAGGTCGGTCTCGGGCTGCGTGGTCATGGCTTGCTCCTCTGCGTGGAGGGGGATGGGCAAGGGCGCGCTGCGTAGGCCGATGCCGCGGCGCCGTACTGGAAAACATACGTCGTATGGAATTGGAACCATACGCGGTACGGAAAGTGGATCGCAACCCCGGGAGTCCGGGTGGGGCTGTGGTGAAGCTCATTTCCATACTGTGTACGGAAGTGGTACCGTACGGGGTATGGAAAAGAAGGTGAGACGCCCCCCGCGGGGAACGAGGAAGAGAGACGTCCCGCTGACGGAGGCCGGGATCTATGCCGCCGCCCTGCGGCTCATCGACGAGGACGGGGTCGAGGCGCTCACCATGCGCAGACTCGCCACCGCGCTCGACGCGAACCCGATGTCGCTGTACCACCACGTGCCGAACAAGGAAGCGGTGCTGCGCGGCGTCACGAGAATGGTCGGCGCCCAGTTCCGCACCGTGACGCTGGAAGACGCTCCCTGGCAGGAGCGCATCCGCCTGCTCGCAACTGACTTCCGGACCCTGGCGCACCGTCACCCCGAACTGATGGCCTACTCGTTCAGCCATCAGCCCGACTTCATCCAGCCCGACGACCCGTTCTGGACCGCGCTCACCGCGATCGTGGAGGCTGCCGGGGTTCCGCAGTCAGAGGTCTCGGAGATCGCGGCGCTGATGGTCGCCGTCGTCATCGGTGTCCTCGCCGCAGAACTGAACGGCGCACTCCACCAGTGGTCGACCCTCAAGTCCCACGGCCCTGAAGTCGACGAAGACGGGGCCGCGGACGCAGACCCTGGCTCTACGAGCGCGGCCCCTGAAGGCCCTGACCCGGACCACATGTTCCGTCTCGTGATGGACACGCTGATCACGGGCCTGGAAGGCCGCCTCACCGCCGGTCGTGACGGCCGGCACGCCGGCCATTGAGCCAGTCGGCCTGAGACGCTGCGCCCCAGGCGCCGGCGCCTGAGGCGCGCCCGCAGTCGGGCGATATCAGGCTGCGACACACGGGAGCCACCCCGTCACATCGGGTGAGACCGCCCGCGGGGTGGTTCCACACCCAGCCCCTACACGGCAGCCGTATGCCGACGCTGAACCGTGAAATGACCATGGTCGTTGGCTTGTTCCTGGTCTCCCTCCTGAGGGGGGAGACCGTCGGCCTCGTCGAGCTGAATCACCCGCGTCATCCGTTCACCGAGGCGGCTACGCCGCCGAGTGCTCCCGTCCGTGAGCGCGAAGTGGCGCCCCGTACCGGATGAGACCTCCCCGATCTCTCGATCCGTTCTTCTCTCTCTTCCTCCACCCCCCATTCGCTGTCCGGAGGGCTGCCCCCCATGTCCCAGAACGCCACCGTCGCTGCTTGCGGCGCCGAGACCACACCTGAGAATGTGCCCGACCTGTCGCACCGGCGTCGCTGGTGGATTCTGGTGGTCATTTCCCTGTCGATGCTGATGGGTGTCCTCGACGGCACCATCGTGAACATCGCCCTGCCGTCCGCCCAGCACGACCTCGGCTTTTCGGACGCCGACCGGCAGTGGGTGGTCACCGCCTACGCGCTCGCCTTCGGCAGCCTGCTGCTGCTCGGCGGCCGGGTCGCGGACCTGGTCGGTCAGAAGGTGACGTTCCTGGTGGGGCTGGCCGGCTTCGCGGCCGCTTCCATGGTGGGAGGTGCGGCGAACGGCTTCGCCATGCTCGTCATCGCGCGCGCCGTCCAGGGCCTGTTCGCCGCCCTGCTGGCCCCGTCCGCGCTGTCGCTCCTGATGACCACCTTCACCGATCCGCGCGAGCGGGCGAAAGCTTTCACCGTCGCGGGCTCGATCGCCGGTGCCGGCGGAGCCATCGGCCTGATCCTGGGCGGCGTGCTGACCCAGTATCTGGACTGGCGCTGGACCATGTACGTCAACGTGATCTTCGCGGGGGTGGCGTTCGCCGGTGGGGCGACCCTGCTGCACCGCACCCCGCGCGACACGCCCTCCAAGCTCGACGTCCCCGGCACCCTGCTGGCCTCCATCGGACTGTTCTGCCTGGTCTACGGGTTCTCGAACGCCGAGACGCGTGGCTGGGGCTCGGTGGCGACCTGGGGCATGCTGGCGGCCGGAGCCGTACTGGTGGCCGTCTTCGTGTGGTGGCAGAGCAGGGCGGCGTCTCCGCTGCTGCCCCTGCGGATCCTGCTGGACCGTAACCGCGGTGCCTCCTTCGCCGCCCTCTTCGTCACCGGCGCGGGCATGTTCGGCGTGTTCCTGTTCCTGACCTACTACCTGCAGCAGAGCCTCGGCTACAGCGCTCTGAACACCGGCTTCGCCTTCCTGCCCATGATCGTGGCATCGTCGTCCGCCTCCGCCGTGGCCAACAACGTCCTGGTGGCGCGCATAGGACCGAAGCCGGTGGTCCCGCTGGGCATGGCCATAGCGGCCGCCGGGCTGATCTGGATGACCACACTGGACCTGACCAGCGGATACGTGACGCAGGTACTGCCCCAGTTGGTACTCGTCGGCATCGGGCTGGGCACGGTCATCGCGCCCGCCATGAGCCTGGCGACCTCCGGCGTGGAGGCCGCCGACGCCGGCGTCGCATCGGCCGCAGTCAATACCCTCCAGCAGGTGGGCGGTTCCATCGGCATCGCCTTGCTCAGCACGATGGCCTCCGACGCCGCCACCGGCTACCTCTCCGGCCGCAATCCCAACAACCCCGGCGTGCTGGCTCAGGCCGGCCTGGAGGGCTATTCCACTGCCTACTGGTGGTCGGCGGCCGTCTTCGTCGCCGGCCTGGTCATCACCGCCCTGCTCTACCGCCGGGGTGTGCCCCAGCAGAACGAGAACGCCGCACCTGTCGTGCACATGTAGCGGGACGAGCAGTGCTTTGAGGGCCCACCTTCGACGGGGGCGAACAGGGTCCTTGCGGCTCCCCTCACCTGCTCAATGGATGTCCCATAGTGGCTGCGACTCGGGTTCTATCAGCGGAAGGCGTACCAGGTGGAAGATCGAACAGATCCGCGTCTCTTGCGCAGTCGTCAGGCCATGGTCGCGGCGGCCACCGCGTTGCTCACGGAAGGTGGGCTGGAGGCCGTGACACATCAAACGGTTGCGACTCGTGCCGGCGTCGGCAGGGCAACCGTCTACCGGCACTGGCCGAGCCTTCTCGACCTCCGCCTGGCCGCGCTGGAGGCCGGCATGCCCCCTCTCCCTCCGGTACCCGAGGAGCTTCGGGCCGCTTCGGGCAACGATCCGCGAGCGGAGCTCATTTACCGCCTGAACGTGCTCGCCGAGCGTTGGGACGACGAGCAATCGAAGGCCGTCCTTGCCGCGGTCCTCGGGGGCTCACGGCACGACGAAGGTGTGCGCCGCCTCCGGGAGTCACTGCTGAACCAGATCGCCGACGCCCTGCGTCCCGCGGTTGCCACAGCCGTCGAGCGCGGCCAGCTCCGGCCCGACGTCACCCCCGAGACATTCGCCATGGCCACCGCGGGGCCGCTGTTCTTCGAGCGCTTCTTCGTCGGGAACCACCTGGGGCGCGACACCGTGAACGCCGTCGTGGACGCCGCTTTGCGAGGTTGGCGGGAGACGAGGTCGTATACGGCGTACAGGCAGGTGGCGCCGATGTCCCCGGCCTCTTCGATGGCCGGGTCTGTGGAGGATTCGGCGGACAGGCGGATGACGACGTCGTCCAGGTGGGTGAGGAGTTCGTCGGGCGGCAGGTCGATGTCGGCCAGGGTGCGGACGGCTGTCCGCAGCGCGACGCGGGCTCCGGACAGGGGGATGACGTCGGACCAGTCGCCGCCGGCGCCGGCCGGGGCCCCTGCGGGCAGGTAGCGATAAGCGGTCTCCACGGCCGACTGCTGTGCGGTGTGCTGCGGGAGCAGGCTGCGCTGCAGGGTGAGGGCAGTCGCGCGTGTGTGTAGCGGCGGGCATTGTCGACAGCCACCGCCGCCCTGGCGGCGATCTCCTGCGCGAGGAGCAGGTCCTCGTCGTCGAAGAGGTCGGGGTTGCGGTGCCGGATGAAGTGCGCGACGCCCAGGGTGGAGTCTCGGGCCCGCAGCGGCACCACCAGCGTCGAGTGGGTCCGGTGGTCGTCGGCGCCGTCGGCGTCACGGGCGCCGGCGGGCCGGCGTGCCGGGAGGGCTGACCGGTGTCCAGGGCGCGAGCCGACGGCGAACCGCGCGGGCTGACGTGAAGCTGCTCCGGTCGGATCGTCAATGCCGGGTCGCCGCCCTCCACCACTGATCGTTGAGCGACCCGGCGGAGCGTCGGAAGGCCGCTCACAGGGCCGTCATTTTCGCGCATCACGGAGTCGAGCAGGTCGACGGTGACGAGGTCGGCGAAATTCTCGGTGGCGAGGGCCGCCAACTCCTGGGCTGTGCGGGCGATGTCCAGCGTGGTGCCGATGCGCCTGCCCGCCTCGTTCAACATCGATAACCGCCACTGCAGCCGCCGGTCCCGTTCCCGCTGGTAGACCGCCACGTCCTGCTCCGACATGCGATCGACGTACCCGGCCGTCGTCGTGATCAGCTTCCGCGTCGCTGCACTGATCAATTCGGCGTCGTCGGTCAGCCGGGGCATCTCTTCGAGTAGCCGGTCGAGCATGACACCTTGCCCCAGCCGGAAGGACCGCAGTATCACGCTGACGGGTGTCCCGTGCCGAGCAAGTCGGCGCGCGGCGTTGCTGCCGCTCACCCAAGCGAGAACTGTTCATCGGGCAGTCGCCCGTCCCAGTAGGAGTCCATGAGTCGAGCAGTTCAGCAGGCTCGGCCGGCACTCCGGCTGACCGCTCCGTCCCTGCGGCAGAGCCTGCCGATGCGTGGCGAGCTGCGGAGCGCGGGAAGGTGGGCGATGCGACGCAGGTAGCGGGTTGCCGCGTGGCGGCTGGTCTCACCGGGGCGGGTCGGCCGCGGAGTCGCGGCGAACATCCTGACCGAGGCCGGCTTCGGCCTGGCCGCCCTCGACGCCACGACTGCGGACATCCACTCACCATGGCGGTGAACACCGAGGCGCAGACGTCCGTGTGCCTGCCTCAGGTCGCACCATGCCAGGACTCACCCTTCGGCGAGGAGGTGTGCCAGCAAGCGGTCGAAGTCGCTGTGGCCGAGCTCGGCCCCCCCGGGGCACCACTGCCTCCGTTTCCTGCAGGAACGCGTTGACTTCCTGCGCTGGGGCCTTGAGCAGGGCCGTACCGGACGGCGGGTTGAGAAGGATGTACAAGTCGCGGCGGCCCTCCTCGCCGGCGGGCCATATGCGAACGTCCCCCTCGCCGGCGGGACCCTCCAGGCCGTCGATCAGCACATCGCGCCCGATGATCCATTCCGCCGGCTCGTCGCTGTCGACATCGGTGGTGAATGCGGCATGGACCACATAGGGACGTGGCCAACGGTGGTTGCCGGGCAAAGGGTGCCCTTTGTCTCAGCGATCGACGCTGTACCGGTTGTGGTGGTAGTGAACCGACTCGTCACGGTCCCCACCTCGACGCCGGCCGCGGTTGCCGGGGTCCGGTCACGCAGGGCAGAGCCGTCCTTGGACCGGAACGGCATGCGTGACCACACAGGTGCCCTGCTTATGGGTCGGTATCGATGCCGGCAAGGGCCACCACTGGTGGGTCGCCATCGACGACACCGGAACCACCATCGCAGGGTCGCCGGATACCGGCCCTTCTGGCCGCGTCACTCGTGGCAGGCCGACCGTCAGCGCAAGGGTGAGTCCACGGTGGGCGTCAGGAGGGTCTCGTCGAGGCCGACGATCTGGCTGATGTCGAATCCCTCCATGTCCGCGCGGAATTCACGGTGCTTGGCCATACCGGGAATGTGCTGGGCCCAGATCTTCTCGTAGGCGGAGAGCGCGTCGGAGTTGCGCAGGGTGTAGACGCGAAGCTGGTACTGGGGCATGACACTGGTTCCTCTGCTTCAGAGCATGGATGGTCGGCGGTCAGCCTCGGGGGAGGAAGTGTGCCAGTTCGGCATCCCAGTCGATGAGTCCGGACTCGGTGCCCCGTGGCACCAGAGCCTGGGTGTCCTGAAGGAAGGACGAGATGTCCTGCACGGGGACCTCGAGCAAGGCGGTGCCTCCGGAAGTACCGAGGGCGATGTAGATCGACTCGTCACCCCGCCCTGCGGCCGACCAGATCCGGACGTCCGCGTACCCTGCGGAACCCTCCAGACCGTCGGCAAGCAGGTCACGCCCCAGGACCCATTCGACCGGCTCGTCGCTGTGGACGAAAAAGGCGGCACGGACGACGTAGGGATCTGCAGGCTCGTACCGCAGCCGCATGCACAAGGGCTGTGAGTAGGTGCGCGAGACGACGAGCTGCGCGGTCACCGCCCGAACCACGGTCCTCGAAGACTCCATGGGCATTCACTCCAAGGGAACCCCCCTTGCCTCGGCTGCGCCCCGGCGCTCGTGGCGACAAGCACGCATCGAATCAGGAGGTGTTCAGCAGGGCCCGGGCGCCGGACAGCATCGGCGGACCGCGGGGGTCGTGGCGTCGCGGCAGTTGGGCGACGCGCGCCTGTGGTACGAGGTGGTGCCGCAGGCAGGTTCAGAGGGGAGCAGGGAGCAGGCTCTCGCTCGATCACCCGCCCGGGCGGCCGGCAGGGGACCGCTGATCCGTGACCAGCGGTCGTATCCCTGCCGCCGACAGGCATCAAGGCGAGGGGTACAGCCTCCGCTCAGGGGCACAGGCGGGACCCGTCCTACCGGTCACCGTGGTTCCGGTCGTAGCGGTCCCATCCGTAGTAGTCCTGGTCACCGCGGTTCCAGTCGTGGTGGTCCCAGGCCCGGCCGTCGCGCTCGTAGCGGTTCCGGTCGTGCCGGTAGGACCTGTCGGACTTCCATCCGCACCGCTCATCGTCCCAGCGGTAGCAGCGACCGTCGCGGCTGTGCCAGAGGGAGCCGGCGACATGGTCGTCGTGGTGCCAGCCGCGCTGTCCGTCCCAGCAGTAGCCCTGCTCGATCAGGTAACCCACGCCGTGGTCCCAGCGGTAGTCGGTGGCGTTGACGCCGACGGCCGACCGCTGGACATGCACAGAGGCGGGAGTCGCGGCCGAAGCGGTGCCCCCGGCACCGACAACGGCGACACCCGCGACCGCCACGGAGGAAACGGCGACAGCAATCCGCTTCGTGAGCTTCTTCATGATCTTTCCTTCCGGTTGGTGCGATCTGCACCAACGGCTGCTTTTGCAGGCGATGTGAGGCGCCTGGCGTTGGGTGGCGTTGTCTGCCAACAGTTCCATACGTTGTATGGAATCGCCCTGCCAGGATAACCATACGACGTATGGAAATGGGGAGACGGTGACAGTGACTCGGGTCACCCGGACCACCTGGCTGAAGGAGGCGTACCTGCACACTTCTCAGCAACTGGAAGGCTGTTCCGGGGAGTTGGTCTCCTTCACCCCTCACCCTGCCGGCCCGAATACCAGCTCTCGATCACAAGGCATGCAGGGACTCAGCCCTGGCCCCATGCTGGAGAGGAGGGGGGTGTGACAACGGAGGAAGAAGTGGTGGAGATGCGGACCGTTGTCGACCTCACACGCTGCCAGGGCTATGCGCAGTGCGTGTTCCTCGCGCCGGAGGTGTTCGAGCTGCACGGCGAGGAGGGGCTGCTGTACGCCACGGCCGTGCCCGACGATCAGGTGGAGCGTGTGCGCCAGGCCGCGGCAGCGTGCCCGGTGCAGGCGATCCTCCTCGGGGAAGAGGTGAGCACCGGTGCCCGGTGACCTGACGGACGGCCGCATCGTCATCGTCGGCGCGTCGCTGGCCGGGCTGAGAGCAGCCGAGGCGCTGCGCGAGGAAGGGTTCACGGGCTCACTGACGGTGGTGGGGGACGAGCCCCATGCGCCCTACGACCGGCCGCCGCTGTCAAAGCAGGTGCTGCTGGGACAGGCGACGGCGGACACCCTCGAGCTGCCGATGCGGCGGGACCCGGACGCCGAGTGGCGCCTCGGCGTGCGTGCCACCGGTGTGGACCTGCTGGCGAAACGGGTGTCGCTCGAAGACGGTGAGTCCCTGCCCTACGACCGGCTGCTGATCGCCACCGGGACCCGCGCGCGGCCCTGGCCCAAACCGGAGGAAGGCGCGCTGGACGGCGTGTTCACCCTGCGCACGCGCGAGGACGGCGCGGGACTGGCCGAGCGGCTGGCCGCGAGGCCGGAGCGGGTGCTGGTGATCGGCGGAGGCTTCACCGGCTCGGAGATCGCCTCGGCCTGCCGGGAACTGGGCCTTGAGGTGACCGTCGCCGAACGTGGTCCCGCACCCCTGGTGGGCGCGCTCGGCGGCACCCTGTCCAAGCTCGCCGCCGTCATGCAGCGCAACCACGGCGTGGACCTGCGCACCGGGGTGACGGTCACCGCCCTGAACGGCAACGGCAGCTTCACCGGCGCGCAGCTGTCCGACGGCAGCCGCGTCGAGGCAGACGTGTGCGTCGTGGCCCTGGGGGCGATCCGCAATGTGGAGTGGCTGGCGGAGTCGGGGCTGGCGGCGGGCCCGCGCGGCATCGCCTGCGACGCAGGCTGCCGGGCTTTCAACATGTACGGGATCGTCACCGACGACGTCTTCGTGGCCGGCGACGTCTCCCGCTTCCCCCACCCGCTGTTCGGCTACCAGATGCTGTCCCTGGAACACTGGGGCAACGCGGTCGAGCAGGCCGAGGTCGCGGCCCACAACATGGTCAACCCCGGACCGCTGCAGCGCCCTCACCTGGCCATCCCGGTCTTCTGGTCGACCCAGTTCGGGCTCAACATCAAGTCGGTGGGCGTGCCCACCTATTCCGACCACGTGGTCATCGCCCAGGGCTCCCTGGAGGCACGCCGCCTGGCGATGGTCTACGGCTATCAGGGCCGGGTCACCGCAGCGGTCACCGTCGACATGGCCAAGGCGCTCGACTACTACCGGCACCTGATCGAGACCGCCGCCCCCTTCCCGCCCCCGCCCGGCGCGCAGGACCGCGCGATCGCGGCCGACATCACGATTCCCTCCGCCGTACCGGACCCCTCCGTGCTGTCCCACGGCCCGACCGTCGCACTCACCGGTCACCTCCCCGACCGCCGGCTGACGGTGGTGTAGCCCACGTCCCGCCCCCTACGAGGAGCCGCCATGGACTCCGCGACCCTGCTGGCACGGATCACCGACTACGCCAGCCGCCCCAACCCCTACCCGCTGTACGCGGAACTCCGCGAGGCCGGTCCCGTGGTGCCGCAGGCCGACGGCAGCTACCTGATCGGCACCTACCACCACATCGCCGCGCTGCTCCACGACCCACGGATGAGTGCCGATCCCCGCACCCGCGGCGAGGCAACCCACAAGCCGCCGTTCCTGCGGCTCGACGACCCCGAACACCACAGGCTGCGCACCCTCGCCATGCGGCCGTTCGGGCCCCCGCACAGCCCTGGCCGGGTCGACGGCATGCGCGGCGACATCGACCGGATCACCAGGGAACTGCTGGAGCCGTTCGAGGCGGGCCGGCAGATCGACATCGTCGACGACTTCGCCTACCCGCTGCCCGTCGCCGTGATCTGCCGTCTGCTCGGCGTGCCGCACGAGGACGAACCCCTCTTCCGGGCCTGTTCCGACGCGCTCGTCGCAGCCGCCGACGTCAGGCCCGGCGAGGACACAGCCGAGCAGGACAAGGCCGGCGACCAGGCGCGGATGGAGATGGGCGGCTACCTGTTGAACCTGGCGGAACAGCGCCGCGGCAAGCCGGGCGACGACATGCTCTCCGCCTTCGCCAACGAGCCGGACCCGGCCCTGCGCCTCACCGACGAGGAACTCGCGGAAACCGCCGTACTGCTCCTCATCGCCGGACACGAGACCACGGTCAACCTCATCACCAACGGCGCCCTCACCCTCCTGCGCCAACCCGAGCAACTGGACCGGCTGCGCCGGGAACCGGAGTTGCTCCCGCGAGCGGTGGAGGAGCTGCTGCGCTACGAGCCCCCGGTCCACATGCGTGAGCGCATCCCGCACGCCGACATCGACATCGCCGGCACCCTCGTCCCTGCAAGCGCGTCCGTCATTCTGGTGCTGGCCTCGGGCAACCGCGACCCGATGCGGTTCCGCGATCCCGACCTGTTCGACCCCGCCCGCCCGGACAACCAGCACCTCGGCTTCGGCAGCGGTATCCACGCCTGCTATGGCGGACCCCTGGCCCGCGTCGAGGCGTACGCCGCGCTCGGCGCCCTGCTTCCCCATCTCGGCAGCGCCCGCCTGGTCGAGGACCCGCCCCCGTACCGGCAGAACGCGATGCTCCGCGGACCCCGCCACCTGCCCATCCACCTGTGAAGCCGAGAGGGCACGGCGTCCTCGTCAGGCCACGGCGGGAAGGGGGCGCCGTACGCCGCCGCGGGCTTCGCCCGCGGAGATGCCAAGCATGTGCGGGAGCTTTCCGTCCGTGCCGGCCCAGACTTGCCTGCGCTGCAGCCAGGCGCTGAGTCGAAGGCGCGGCGGCGAGGAGCTGAGCCCGATCATCCGGGCTTGCAGACGTTCGTCCCACATTCCTGATCGTTCAATCAATGTCGACGATGGGCTTGACGATGAAAGGATTACATCTGACTATTTCATCATAAGTGGGCAGAATGTCGCATACAGACACATGCCCCCCGTGTGCCGCTCAACCGGACAACGCCGTTCACCACCACCGCTGCACACAGAGCTGCCGCGCCTCGTGCCGACGCTCCACCTCCGCACCGATGGGATGAACCGCGATGACGTACACCGACCAGACCGCCCTCGCCGAGCCGGCGTGCCCCCGTGAGATGCCCGACGCCGCGATAGCGATCGTCGACGCCGAGGGCACGGTGGTGGGGTGGACACAGGCAGCGCAGCAGCTTGTGGGGTATGCGGCCGGGGAGGTGGTGGGCCGGTCCGCCGTACACGTGCTGCCGCCCCCCGAGGAGGCCCACAGGGCCTCGGCGTTCGTCGAACAGTGCCGTGCGTGGGGTGGCTGGTCGGGGACGGCAGCGATCCGCCACCGCGGCGGCCGCACGCTCAGGGTGACGCTGCACATCTCGTTGTTGTGGGGGCAGGATGCGGGCAACCGGTGGCTGGTGTCCGTGACCGAGATAGGGTCCCTGTCCTCGGGGGCGACCGGAGGGCCGGTGCGGGAATCACTCCTTGCCCGAGCACCGATCGGCATCGTCGTCTATGACACGCGGCTGCGCTGTGTCTGGGTGAACGACGCCATGGAGCGTCACGACGGCGTGCCTCGTCACCGACGCTTCGGGCGCGGCCTGAAGGACTCGCTGCCCGCCATCGAGGCCGAAGCCCTCGAGGTCGTGATGCGGCAGGTGCTGCAGAGCGGGACCACGACGGTGCACGAGTACCGGGCGTGGCCGCCTGCGGATCGGCGCCGTGAGCATGCGTTCTCGGCCTCGTTCTTCTGCCTCCAGGGCGCGGACGGCGCGCCCCTGGGCGTGTGTTCCATGACCGTGGACGTGACCGGGAACAGGCGTGCGCGTGAGCGCCTCGCCATCCTCAGCGAGGCCGGCACGCACATCGGCAGCACCCTCGACGTGATGCGGACCGGTCAGGAACTGGCCGAGCTGGCCGTACCGCTGCTGGCCGACCACGCCATCGTCGATCTGGTGGAGTCTGTTCCGTTCGGCGTCGAGCCGTCGGCACGGATCGGCACAGCGAGTGGCCGTCCGCAGTCGATGCGCCGTGCCGGTGTGGCCTCCGTCGACCTGGGTGTCCTGGAGCTGCCGTGGGTGCGTGAAGAGGTGGTCCACACCCACCCGGACTCGCCGTTCACCGCCGCCGTGCGTACGGGCCGGTCCTATCTGGAGCCGGTGCTGGACACCCGTTCAGGCCCCTGGGTCGACCATGATCCGGTGCGGGCGCAGAAGGTGCGTGACAGCGGCATCCACTCCTTGATGGTCGTACCCATCCGTGCGCGGCGCTGCGTGCTGGGCCTGGCGCTGTTCGGCCGCTCCGTGGAGCAGACGCCGTTCCAGGAGGACGACCTGCTCCTCGCCGAGGAGCTGGTCACCCGCGCGGCGCTCTGCCTGGACAACGCGCTCCAGTACGCCCGTGAACGCACCGCCGCCCTCACGCTGCAACGAGACCTGCTGCCCCATCGGGTGCAGGGCGGTGCAGCCGTCGAGGTCGCATCGCGCTATGTGCCGGCCGACATGGACCACGGCGTGGGGGGTGACTGGTTCGACGTGATCGAGTTGTCCGGTGCCCGGGTGGCCCTCGTCGTCGGCGATGTGGTCGGCCACGGCATCAACGCCGCGGCGACCATGGGCAGGCTGCGCACCGCCGTGCGTACCTTGGCCGACCTGGACCTTCCCCCTGACGAACTGCTGGGACACCTTGACGACACGGTCCGACGGTTGAACGACGAGGACACCGATGACTCCGGCCAGGCCACCACGGTGGTGGGCGCCACCTGTCTGTACGCCGTCTACGACCCGGTCACCCGGCGGTGCACGATGGCGCGGGCCGGGCATCCACCGGCCCTGATCGTCGGTGCACAGGGCGAGGTCACCGTCCCCGACCTGCCCGCCGGAGCCCCGCTCGGCCTCGGCCTCGGGCTGGTGCCCTTCCAGTCCGTGGAACTGGAACTGCCCGAGGGAAGTGTGCTCGCCCTCTACTCCGACGGGCTGGTGGAGTCCCGCGACGAGGACATCGACGTCGGCCTGCGCCGCCTGTGCACCGCCCTGGCCCAGCCGGGTGGGTCGCTGGAGGACATGTGCTCGCGAGTGATGCAGGGCCTGCGGGGCCACGCACCGGCCGACGACGTCACCTTGCTCCTTGCCCGGACTTGCGCGCTCGAGCCCGCTCAGGTCGCCTCCTGGGACCTGCCGAACGAACCGGTCACCGTCCCGACAGCCCGGCGCCTGGCCGCCCGTCAGCTCAGGGACTGGGGTCTGGAGCCGCTCGTGACGCCCGTGGAGTCGATCGTCAGCGAACTGGTCACCAATGCCATCCGCCACGGCGACGGCCCCAGCCGCCTACGGCTCATCCAGCACCGGGTGCTGACGTGCGAGGTCTCCGACAGCAACACCGGCCAGCCACGCCCCCGCCATCCCCACACGCTCGACGAGCACGGCCGCGGCCTCCACCTGGTCGCACAGCTCTCGCGCAGGTGGGGCTCCCGTTCCGCAACGGACGGCAAGGTCGTCTGGGCGGAACAGGACCTGCCCTCCACGGCCGGCGCCCGGTGAGCGTCGGCCGTGGAGCGCGGTCGACAGCGAACGTCCGCGCATGCCGGTCTCCCGTAGCCGCGGGCTCTCATAAGGAAGCCAGAGACATGGACCACCCAGTGAACGTTGAAAACGCCGCCTCGGCAGGCGCCTCCCCTGCAGCGACGAGCGACTCCGGTGCCCGTCCCGACGGCAGGGTGTCCGCCTTGGACGGCCTGGCAGCCGCGGTGCTCGACGATCGAGGCGTGGTGGTGGGGTGGACCGGGACAGCAGAGGATCTGACGGGGTTTCCCGCCGACGATGTTCACGGTCGCCCCGTGCGGGAACTGGTGGCCGACCTCCCGGACGACCTGAGCGGGGCCACGCACGTGCCGGCGTTCGGCCAGGTACGGCTGTGGCACCGGCGTGGCCACACTGTCGACGTCACTTTCCGGACCACAAGGCTGGGCACCTCGGCGGAGCTCCTGGTGCTGGCGGCGGCCACCCATCACGTCGCCGACCATCAGCACGGCGCGGCGCTCCTGCGGGCCCTGTCCGCACAGCACCGGATCACCATCGCTCTGCACGACACGGACCTCACCACCGTGCAGACGAATGCCACGCAGGACGCTCTCGACGGCCGTCCGGTACAGCCCGGCACCCGGCTGTGCGACGTGCTGTGCGCCGAGGACGCCCAGAACCTCGAGGCGGTACTGCGCCAGGTACTCGAGACGGGCGTCCCGGTGGTCCACAGGAGCCGGCAAGTGAGCCTGCGGCACCGTCCGGCGCGGCGGCACGCGCTGTCCCTGTCCGCCTTCCGCCTGGAGGACGCACGCGGACGTCCCACCGGGGTCGCAGCCCTGTACATCGACAACACTGAGCTGCGCGCCCGCCGACAGCTGGATCTCGCCCGCGAGGTAGCCGAGCGGGTGGGGGGCTCCCTGGACGTCGTGCGCACCGCGCAGGACCTTGCGGACGTACTCGTACCGGCTTTCGGTGAACTCGCCGCAGTCGACCTCGCGCAGTCCGTCTTCGTCGGTGACGAGCCCGTCGAGCGGCTGGGCGGCGGAGATCTGCATCTGCGCAACGCGGGCCTGGCGCCCGCTACCGCAGCATGGCCCGCCGGCATCGGGCACGGCAACCTGGTCCCCCCGCTGTCCGACCACCCCCTCCTGCGCAGCTTCCAGCACGGCGAGACAGTCGTCTGCAGCCGGGACGACTTCGCCGCCCTGCTCGGCGGCCCGCACCTGGCCGAACACCTCATCCCGCACGACGCCCATGCGGTGATGGCGGCCCCCCTGTACGCCCGCGGCCTCACCCTCGGCGCGATCGTGGTCTGGCGCACCGGCCTGTCCGAACCCTTCACCGAGGACGAGACGGACCTGATGCGGCAGATCGCCTCACGGGGAGCACTCGCCATCGACAACGCCCGCCGCTACACGCGCGAGCACCGGGCGGCCATGGCCCTGCAGCAGAGCCTGCTTCCCCCGGCCATGACCGACACACCGGCAGCCGAGACCGCCGGCATCTACCGGCCCGCAAGTGGGGGAGCGGGCACCAACGGTGACTGGTACGACGCCATCGCCCTGCCCTCCCTCCGGCTGGCCCTCGTCGCCGGAGACGTGGTCGGCCACGGCATACCCGCAAGCGCCACCATGGGCCGCCTGCGCGCCGCCATCCAGACACTCGCAGACCTCGAACTGGAGCCGGACGAGTTGCTCACGCGTCTCGCTGACCTGGTCCAGCGCCTCGCGGCGGAAGCACCTCCTGGCGACCATGACGTCATGGTCGCCACCTGTCTGTACGCGGTCTACGACCCGGTCACCCGACGTTGCGCCATGGCCAGTGCCGGGCACCCGCCGCCGGTGCTCGTGCGGCCCGACGGGAGTGCCGAAGCCGTCGACGTACTCCCGGGGCCGCCCCTCGCCGTCTGCGGCATGCCGTACGAGACAACCACGATCGACCTCGAGCCGGGCAGCGTCCTCGCGCTCTACACCGACGGCCTGGTCCAGGAAGCCACACACGACGTCTGCGACGGGCTCCAGCGGCTGACCGATGCCCTCGCCACCTCCTGCCGCCCGGACCGCGCGCTGGAGGAGACCGGCAGGACCCTCCTCGACAACCTGGTGGACGAAGCACCACGTGACGACGCGACCCTGCTGCTGGCACGTACCCGCGCCGTACCAGCCAAGGACACCGCTCACTGGCAGATACCGGCTGATCCGGCTGCTGTCTCGGATGCTCGGGCATGGGCGGCCCGCCAACTCACCGCGTGGGGGTTGGACGACCTCCTCTTCCCCACCGAACTCATCGTCAGTGAACTGGTCACCAACGCGATCCGCTACGGTCGTCAGCCGGCGGAGCTGCGACTGATTCGGCACCACGTTCTGGTCTGCGAGGTCACCGACTCCAACACCGCCCAACCCCGTTTGCGCCGCTCTCGCACCACTGACGAGGGTGGACGCGGACTGTTCCTCGTCGCCCAACTCGCCGAGCGCTGGGGCTGCCGCCACGGCCAGAGCCACAAGACCATCTGGTCCGAACAGTCCATCGCGCGCGCCCACTGATCACGCTCTGTGGCCATCTCACCCCGTTGCAGCCGCGTAGGCGGCTCCGGCATGTCTGTCACGCGGCCGCCCGGGCGCGGGAGGCGGGCTGGGATGCAGGAAGGTGCGGCACGGGCCCATGCGCGGGCGCGGCTTGCCCATGTCGTACGACGTCATCCCCGACCAGGCCGTGTGCAACGGCAGTTGTGCGATCACTTGAGTCAGGCCGTGCAACTCGTTTGTCGGCGATTCCTCATGAGGTTGTCAAGCGGCGTGTGTGACAGGCGGTGCTGCTTGGTAGCACCGTCCGTCACCCAGGAGAGCCCACAGCACGTTGACACGTTGGCGTGCGAGGGCCATGACGGCTTGGCTGTGTCGTTTGCCTTCCGCTCGCTTGCGGTCGTAGTAGCGGCGGGACTCGTCACAGCAGCGGATGCTGATCAACACGGAGGTGTAGACGAAACAGCGCCTCGCCCTCGCCCCGCACACCACGCAACGCACAGGGTGCCCGCCTCGGCCACCGAAGGCCGGGGGCAGGCACCCCCACGTTCACCGATCCGCGCGGTGGAAGCTCACACCAGTGGCCACAGCGCTGCGGTGAGGGCGAAGCCCACGAGGCGTGACTGGCGCCGATCGCCTCGATGGCCGCGACCGGGCCGGGGTGCGGCGGCAGGAAGGCGTGCACGGTGAGCATCGCGGCGCCCATCGGCAGCGCGTAGACCAGGAGCGGCTTGCGGGCGGCACGGGCGACGCCCTGCGCGATCGGCATCAGGATGATCAGGCCGACCTCGAAGAACACCGGGATCCCCAGGATGAACCCGGCGACGGTCAGCGCGAGAGCGGTGCGGCGGGTGCCGAACTTGTCGATGAGCGCGTGCGCGAACGCGTGGGCGCCGCCGGAGAGTTCGATGATCCGGCCGACCATCGCGCCGAGGGCGATGAGGCTCGTCTGACCCGGCTTGTGGAACGGCATGCCCCACAGCTGCTCGACGTGGTGGGCATCGGTCCGGACACGGCGGTCATGTTGCTGATCACCGTGGGGGACAACCCGGAAAGGCTGGACAGCGAGGCGTCGTTCGCCGCGCTGTGCGGCGTCAGCCCTGTCGAGCGTTCCTCGGGACGCAGGCAGTTCCGTCGTCTCAACCGCGGCGGCGACCGGCAGGCCAACGCCGCGCTTCACCGCATCGTGTTCACTCGCCTGCGGGTCGACCGCGCACTCAGGACTACTACCAGCGCCGGATGAAGGAAGGCAAGACGCGGCGCGAGATAGTCCGCTGCCTCAGACGCTACGCGGCTCGGGAGGTCTTCCACCTGGTAAGACAGCTACAGCCAGCACCCGTGTCATAGGGGCAGTCGTGAGACGTGAGAGGGTCTGGGGCGTGAGTGAGACACCCCCGAACACCCTGCAATACCGCTTCGACGGGCCAGAAGACGCTCCGGTCCTGATCCTGGGTCCCTCACTGGGTACCACCTGGCACATGTGGGACCGCCAGGTGCCGGAGCTGGCCGAGCAGTGGCGGGTCTTCCGCTTCGACCTGCCCGGGCACGGCGGCGCCCCGGCCCGCCCGGCCGGTTCGGTCGCCGAGCTGGCCGCCCGGCTGCTGGCCACGCTGGACGCGCTCGGCGTGCAGCGGTTCGGCTACGCGGGCTGTGCGCTGGGCGGCGCGATCGGCATCGAGCTGGCCCTGCGCCACCCCGAGCGGATGGCCTCGCTCGCGCTGGTCGCGGCCTCCCCCCGGTTCGGCACCGCGGACGAGTTCCGGCAGCGCGGGGTGGTGGTCCGCACCAACGGCCTCGACCCGATCGCCCGGACCGCGCCCGACCGCTGGTTCACCGGCGGGTTCGCCGCCGCGCAGCCCGCGATCACCGAGTGGGCCGTGCAGATGGTCCGCACCACCGACCCCGGCTGCTACATCGCCGCCTGCGAGGCCCTCGCCGGCTTCGACGTACGGCCCGAGCTGGGCCGGGTCGGGGTGCCGACCCTGGTGCTGGTCGGTTCCGACGACCAGGTCACCGGCCCCGCCGAGGCCCGCACCCTGGTCGCCGGCATCCCCGACGCCCGGCTCGCGGTCGTCCCCGGCGCCTCCCACCTGGTCCCGGTCGAGCAGCCCGCCGCCGTCACCGACCTGCTCGTCCACCACTTCTCCACCGCCTGGCAGCAGCCCTTCGACACCGGGCAGACCGTGCTGCCGGCCGCCCCCGCCGCCGCGGTCCCGGCCGCGCCGCCGCAGCCCGCGCCGGTCGCCGAGATCGCCCCGGCGGCCGTACCGGCCCAGCCCGCCGGGCCGCCGGACCGGTACCAGACCGGGCTGAAGATCCGCCGCGAGGTGCTCGGCGACGCGCACGTGGACCGGGCGTTGGCGCAGGCCGACGCGTTCTCCGGGGACTTCCAGGAGTTCGTCACCCGCTACGCCTGGGGCGAGGTCTGGGACCGGCCGGGCCTGGACCGGCGTACCCGCAGCTGCATCACGCTCACCGCGCTGGTCGCCGGCGGCCACCTGGAGGAGCTGGCCTTCCACACCCGGGCGGCGCTGCGCAACGGGCTCACCCCGCTCGAGATCAAGGAAGTGCTGCTGCACGCCGCCGTCTACTGCGGGGTACCGGCCGCGAACAGCGCGTTCCGGGTGGCCCAGCAGGTCATCCGGGAGGAGACCACACCCGCCGAGTGACGCCCGCCGGGCGGCCGCAGGCGGCAGGATGGGGAGCCATGAAGCTCACGAAGAAGTCCCACGCCTGCGTCCGCCTGGAGAAGGAGGGGCGGACGCTCGTCATCGACCCGGGCGGGTTCAGCGAGGAGGACGCCGCGCTCGGTGCGGACGCGATCCTGGTCACGCACGAGCACCCGGACCACTTCGACGAGTACCGGCTGCGGGCCGCCATGGAGAACAACCCGGCCGCCGCGATCTGGACGCTGAAGTCCGTCGCCGAGCGGCTCACCGCGGCCTTCCCCGGCCGTGTGCACACCGTCGGCCACGGCGACACCTTCACGGCCGCCGGGTTCGACGTCCAGGTCCACGGCGAGCTGCACGCGGTGATCCACCCGGACATCCCGCGCATCACCAACGTCGGCTACCTGATCGACGGCGGGAAGGTCTTCCACCCCGGCGACGCCCTCACCGTCCCCGAGCAGCCGGTGGAGACGCTGATGCTGCCGGTGATGGCCCCCTGGAGCAAGATCGCCGAGGTCATCGACTACGTCCGCGAGGTCGGGCCGCGGCGCGCCTACGACGTCCACGACGCCCTGCTCACCGACCTCGCCCGGCCGATCTACGACGGTCACATCGGCCGCCTGGGCGGCACCGACCACCAGCGGCTGACGCCGGGGGCCTGGACGGAGGTCTGAGCCCGTTGTCACCGGCTCCGGGTAGGTTGTGAGGCATGCGCATCGCCACCTGGAACGTGAACTCGATCACCGCCCGCCTTCCCCGGCTGCTGGCCTGGCTGGAGAGCAGCGGCACCGACGTGCTCTGCCTCCAGGAGGCCAAGATCGCCGAGGAGCAGTTCCCGTTCGACCCGCTGCGCGAGCTGGGCTACGAGGCGGCGGTCCACGCGACCGGCCGGTGGAACGGCGTGGCGGTGCTCTCCCGCGTCGGCCTGGAGGACGTCGTCAAGGGCCTGCCCGGCGACCCCGGCTACGACGGCGTGACCGAGCCCCGCGCCCTCTCGGCGACCTGCGGCCCGGTCCGCGTCTGGTCGGTGTACGTGCCGAACGGCCGCGAGGTGGGCCACCCGCACTACGCGTACAAGCTCCAGTGGTTCGAGGCCCTGAAGGCCGCCGTGCTCGGGGACGCGCAGGGCAGCCGCCCGTTCGCCGTCCTGGGCGACTACAACGTGGCGCCGACGGACGACGACGTCTTCGACCCGGCCGCCTTCGAGGGCTCCACCCACGTCACCCCCGCCGAGCGCGCCGCCCTCGCCTCCCTGCGCGAGGCGGGCCTGGACGACGTCGTGCCGCGCCCCCTGAAGTACGACCACCCGTTCACGTACTGGGACTACCGCCAGCTGTGCTTCCCGAAGAACCGCGGCATGCGCATCGACCTGGTGTACGGCAACCAGCCGTTCGCCAAGGCCGTCAAGGACGCCTACGTCGACCGCGAGGAGCGCAAGGGCAAGGGCGCCTCCGACCACGCGCCGGTGGTGGTCGACCTGGACGTGTGATGCCACGCTGGGTCCATGCACCTTCCGTTCCTGGGCCCCCGGCACGAGAAGAACGGTGACGCGCGGCCGCCCGCCGACCCCGAGGCGGTCGCCGCGCTGCTGTCCGAGTGCGAGCTGCTGCGCTCGCAGGCCGCCCGGGCGGGCGTCCGCCTCGACGACACCCCGGCCTCGCTGGAGGCCCTGGACCAGATGGCGCCGCGCTGGCGGGACGACCCCGAGACCCTGCCCGGGCTCGGCCACGACGCCGGGCTGTACCTGGGCACCGTCGTGGTGCGCACCGTACCCGGCGCCGCCTGGCAGCTCCGCTCCGACGGCGAACCCGTCGTACGGCTCGCCTCCGGCCGTGTGGTGGAGGTGGTGCCGGCCGGGCAGGAGTGGGCGTCGAGCGGGGTCCCCGAACTGTCCCAGCTGTACGCGGAGATCGCCGAGAGCTGACGCCCGCGGCCGCCCGGCTCCGCGCGACTTCCCGGCCTGCGGCGACGGCTTCCCGGGTACTCCCCGAACCGGCCCCGCGGGCCCTCGCGCCCCGCACGCGCGGGACGTGGTACGGGCAGTTCCTCCATGCCGGGAAGCCCATCGCCTCCGATCTCGACTACGATTTGCCGTTCATCCCCGTGGTGATGGTGATCTCGCCGAACTGCATCGGGATGTACAGCTGCTTACGTGGTTTGCCGACTGGGCGCCCCGGCGTGAGCGGCGCTGCCGCCGGGTGGGGTGCCCCCCACGGCCCCGCGACCGTGAGGGGGGCGGCAGTTGACACGGGCCAGGCTCGTCCGGCGGCAGCCGGAGATCACTGCTCGCCGAGCGGGACGGACACGTACGACGGGTCGTCCACGGGCGAGGAGAAGGTCAGCTGCGCGCCGGACGGGTTGTGCTCGGCGTAGAGCGGGTCGACCGTGTCGACCACCAGCGCGAGGCGGTGCCCGGCGGGGATGTCGTAGGCCGTGGAGAACAGGTCCAGGTCGACGGCGAACGGCTCGCCGGGCGTCCGTCCGTGCCAGGTGTACGGCGCGTGCGTGACCAACTTGCCGAGACCGAGGGGGCCCACGTCGTACAGGTAGGCGACGAGCGTGCCGCTCTCCTTCGTGGGCGTGAGCGTGGTGTGCAGGCGTGCCGTGCCGCGCACCCGCTGGGCGTTGCCGTACCGCTCCGACTGCCACACGGCCGCCCAGCGGCGCGGCAGCAGCGGCATCGAGGCGACGGGCGGCAACTGGGCGACCTGGTCCAGGATGCTGGAGAGGAAGACGATCCCGCCGTCCGCCCCGGAGTCGACGTTGGCGTGGATGGTGGTGGAGCCCGCCAGGGCGAGCTTCCTACGGGTCGCGGTGACCGACTTCCAGTCCGGGTAGCCCTCGTACCCCCCCGCGCCACGGGACTTGAGCCGGACCGGCTGCTCGCGGTCGACGCCGTTGTCGGCGCCCCTCAGATAGTGGTCGAACCAGCGCCGGGTGTCCGTCCACACGTCGTTGGGCAGCCCGAACAGACCGGGCAGCTCGGCGGTCGCGTGGTCGCCGGGGCGCAGTTCGAGCCGCTTGGGAACGGTCAGCTTCTCGTAGAAGGAGGCGTACTGGTTCACCGGGAAGACCGTGTCGCCCCAGGCGTTGGCCAGCATGACGGCGGCGCCGTTGCTGTTCAACTGGTCGACGTAGGTTGCGACGGAACGTTTCCGCCCCCAGTCGATCATCTGCTGTTCCGTCGACAGGTCCGAGGCGTACAGGTTGTCGAAGATGGTGCGCAGCTCGGCGCTTTCGCGGCCGGTGAGGGTGGCCGCGCCGTCCAGCACGGCCGCCGCCTGGAGGTGCTGGGTGCGCCCCGAGTAGATCGAGTCGATCAGGTCGGCCCAGCCGCTGAGCGCGGCCACCGCCTTGACCCGCTTGTCGTGGGCGGCGGCCAGCAGACTGATCCCGGCGCCGTACGACACCCCGGCCATGCCGATGTGCTCCGGGTCGGCCGGGGTGTGCGCCAGGGCCCAGTCGATGACCTTGGAGGCGTCCGCTACGTCGGGCGGACCGGCTACTTCTATCTCGCCGCCGGACTGCCAGAAGCCGCGCACGTTGTAGGTGAGCACCACGTAGCCGGCGTCGGCGAGTTGCTGAGCCTGGGCCAGGTACTCGACCTGGGGCAGGCCCCAGCTCGTGGGCAGCACGAGCAGCGGGTAGCTGCGCGTACCGTCGGCGCCCTCGGGCGTGAGGACGTTGGCCTTCAGTACGGTGCCGCCGTCACCGGCGATGTCGACGAACCGGACGTTCGGGGCCGCGGCGGCGGCCGGTGCCAGACCGACGACCGTGCCGGCGATCAGTGCCGCCGACACGGCTCCGGCGGCGGAGGCGCGCAGCGCGGTACGACCTCGTCTCATGGGTCACTCCTCATGTGGGGGCATACAAAGTGACCCGACGGTAACCTTGGTCCCTTACCGCAAGTAACCCGTCGGTAAGTTACGTACGAGTAAAGATTGTTGAAGACTTACGCAGCCTCACTCGGCGCCGGCGCCTGCGACGGGCTCCGGCGAGGGCGTCCGCGCCGTCCGCGTCACGTCCGCCACCAGCTCCACCACATCGGGGCCGTACGCCTCGGAGTTGACCACCTTCAGCAGCAGCACGAAGGAGCCGCTCCCGTACTTGCGGGCCAACCGCTCGTGCTCGCGGGCGAGATAGCGGGTCGCGGCCTGGTTGGTGATGGCGCGCTGGCCGCAGAACAGGAACACCGGGCGGGTGTCGGGCCGGGTGTCCGCGGTGAGCCGGGCGAGCAGTACGTACTCGCTGCGGCCCGCGTCCACGCGGTACTCCTCCGCACCGATCCGGAAGGCGCCGGCGTCCGGACCCGCGGAGGCCTCCGTGTCCATCCGCACGCCCGGCAGAAGGGAGGAGAGATGGGCCGCCATCCGGCGGTTGGAGGCGGGGCCGCCCACGCAGAACTCCGTGCGCTCGCCGACCCCCTGCTGCGCCGCGTCGTGCGCCACCACGCGCGCGTGCGCGTTGCAGTCCTTGATGAGGGCGGACAGTTCCAGCAGGGCGAACACGTCGTGCCGCATCACCGCGAGTTCCGGCCCGCCCGCGTTCCGGTTGACCACCAGCAGCGACTCGGAGTGGTCCGGCAGCCCGAAGAAGGCCTGCTTACGCCGCAGTCTGCGCCGCCACAGATAGGTCCGGGCGACCCAGCCCAGCGCGGCGGAGACGCCCGCGGCTATGACTCCCAGGACGATGTTGCGCACGTCGTCGTTCATGGCCGCGCATGCTAGCGGGCCCGGGCGACGGCCACGGGGCCCAGGCGTACTGTCGTAGTAACGGCAATCCGGTTACGCTGCGCGGACTGTCCCGACGGGAGGTACGGATGGGTCGTCCTGGTACGCGGAAACTGGCTGTCCTGGCGGTCTCGGCCGCCGTGGTGTCGGTGGGGGCGGCGGCGCCACCCCCGGCGACGGCGGACGCCACGGCGCACGCGGCGCCGGCGAAGGTCCCCGTGGCCGTCGGCTACGGCGGCGCGGTCGCCAGCGTCGACGCGGACGCCTCCGCCGCCGGCATCGAGGTGCTCAAGCGCGGCGGCAACGCGGTGGACGCGGCCGTCGCCACCGCCGCCGCGCTCGGCGTCACCGAGCCCTACTCCGCCGGCATCGGCGGAGGCGGCTACTTCGTCTACTACGACGCCAAGACCCGCACCGTGCACACCATCGACGGCCGCGAGACCGCACCGCAGAGCGCCGACGAGGACCTGTTCACCGAGAACGGCAAGCCGCTCGCCTTCGCCGACGCCGTCAGCAGCGGCCTGGGCGTCGGCACCCCGGGCACGCCCGCCACCTGGCAGAAGGCGCTGGACGAGTGGGGCAGCAAGCGGCTCGGCACCCTGCTGAAGCCCGCCGAGCGGCTCGCCCGCGGCGGCTTCACGGTCGACGACACCTTCCGCGCGCAGACCGCGTCCAACGAGACCCGGTTCCGCTACTTCCCGGACACCGCCGAGCTGTTCCTGCCCGGCGGAAGGCTGCCCGTCGTCGGTTCCACGTTCAAGAACCCCGAACTCGCCCGCACCTACGAGGAACTGGGCCGCGAGGGCATCGGCGCGCTCTACCGCGGCGACATCGGCGACGACATCGTCAGGACCGTCGAGAAGCCGCCCGTGGACCCCGCCTCCGGCTGGAACGCCCGCCCCGGCAAGCTCGCCGAGAAGGACCTCGCCGTCTACCGGGCCAAGCTCCAGGCGCCCACCAGGACGTCGTACCGCGGCCTGGACGTGTACTCCATCGCGCCCTCCTCCTCCGGCGGCACCACCGTCGGCGAGGCGCTCAACATCCTGGAGCACACGGACCTGTCGAAGGCGAGCGAGGTGCAGTACCTGCACCACTTCATCGAGGCCAGCCGGATCGCCTTCGCCGACCGCGGGCGCTGGGTCGGCGACCCCGCCTTCGAGGACGTGCCGACCAGGCAGCTGCTGTCCCAGCGGTACGCCGACTCCCGCGCCTGCCTGATCAAGGACGACGCGGTGCTCGGCAGCCCGCTGGCGCCCGGCGACCCGCGCCACCCCGCGGCCTGCGGCCGGGGCGGCACGGCGGCCCCGACGACGTACGAGGGCGAGAACACCACCCACCTCACGGTCGCCGACAAGTGGGGCAACGTCGTCGCCTACACGCTCACCATCGAGCAGACCGGCGGCAGCGGCATCACCGTCCCGGGCCGGGGCTTCCTGCTCAACAACGAGCTGACCGACTTCTCCTTCGCCCCGGCCAACCCGGCCGTGCACGACCCGAACCTGCCGGGCCCGGGCAAGCGCCCGCGCTCCTCCATCTCCCCGACGATCGTCCTGGACCGGCACGGCAGGCCGGTGGTGGCGCTCGGTTCGCCCGGCGGCGCCACCATCATCACCACCGTGCTGCAGACGCTCACCGGGTTCCTGGACCGGCGTCTGCCGCTGGTCGACGCGATCGCCGCACCGCGCGCCAGCCAGCGCAACGCCGCCCAGACCGAACTGGAACCGGGGCTGTACGACAGCGCCCTGCGGGGGCGGCTGGAGGCCATCGGGCACAGCTTCAAGCAGAATCCCGAGATCGGCGCGGCGACCGGCGTGCAGCGGCTGCCCGGCGGGAAGTGGCTGGCCGCCGCCGAGAAGGTACGGCGCGGCGGCGGCTCGGCGATGGTGGTGGACCCGCAGCGGTAGCGCTCACAACTCCGGGGCGGGCGGCCGGGCTTCCTCGACAGTGAAGTCCAGCCGCCCGTCCTTGACGTCCACCGTCACCCGGCTGCCCTCGGTGACCGTGCCATTCAGCAGCAGCCGGGACAGCTGGTTGTCGACCTCCCGCTGGATGGTGCGGCGCAGCGGCCGGGCGCCGTACTCCGGCTGGTAGCCGCGCTCGGCCAGCCAGTCGACGGCCGCGTCCGTGAACTCCACCGACACGCCCTGCCCGTTCAGCATCCGCCGGGTGCTCTCCAGCAGCAGCTCGGTGATCCGCCGCAGCTGCTCGCTCGTCAGCTGCCGGAAGACCACGATCTCGTCGATCCGGTTGAGGAACTCCGGTCGGAAGTGCTCGCGCAGCGGCCGCAGGATCTGCTCGCGCCGCGCCTCCTCGTCGGCGTCCGCGCCGCCCGGCCCGAACCCGATCCCGGCACCGCGCCGGGTGATCGCCTCGGAACCCAGGTTGCTGGTCATCACGATGACCGTGTGGGTGAAGTCCACGGTCCGGCCCTGGGAGTCGGTCAGCCGGCCGTCGTCGAGCACCTGGAGCAGGATGTTGAAGACGTCCGGGTGCGCCTTCTCCACCTCGTCCAGCAGCAGCAGCGAGTACGGGTGCCGGCGCACCACCTCGGTGAGCTGACCCGCCTCCTCGTGACCGACGTACCCGGGCGGGGCGCCGACCAGCCGGGAGACGGTGTGCCGCTCCTGGTACTCGCTCATGTCGAGGCGCACCATGCGGTCCTCGCTGCCGAACAGGGCCTCCGCCAGTGCCCGGGCCAGCTCGGTCTTGCCGACACCGGTCGGGCCGAGGAAGAGGAAGCTGCCGATCGGCCGGCGCGGGCTGGCGAGCCCGGCGCGGGAGCGCAGCACCGCCTCGGACACCACGGCGACCGCCTCCTCCTGGCCGACCACCCGCTGGTGCAGGTGCTGCTCCAGGCCGAGCAGCCGCTCCTTCTCCTCCTGGGTCAGCCGGCTGACCGGGATGCCGGTCTGCCGGGACACCACCTCGGCGATGGCCTCCGCCGTCACCGCCAGGTCCTGGCCCTCGTCGGCCCGGTCGCCGCCGCTCGCCTCGGCGATCCGCTGCTTCAGCTCGGCGATCCGGTCGCGCAGCTGCTTGGCCTGCTCGTAGTCCTCGTCGGCGACCGCCTGGTCCTTGTCCCGGACCAGCTGTTCGGACTCGCGTTCCATCGCGCGCACGTCCGTGCCCTTGGTCCGGGCCCCGAGCCGGACCCGCGCGCCCGCCTGGTCGATCAGGTCGATCGCCTTGTCCGGCAGCCGCCGGTCGGTGAGATACCGGTCCGACAGCTCCACGGCGGCCACCAGCGCCTCGTCGGTGTAGCGGACCTGGTGGTGGGCCTCGTACCGGTCGCGCAGGCCGCGCAGAATCTCGATGGTGTCCTCGATGGTCGGCTCCGGCACCAGCACCGGCTGGAAGCGGCGGGCCAGCGCCGCGTCCTTCTCGATCCGGCGGAACTCCTCCAGCGTGGTCGCACCCACGATGTGCAGCTCGCCGCGGGCGAGGGCGGGCTTGAGGATGTTCCCGGCGTCCATCGCGCCGCCCTCGCCGCCGGTGCCGGCGCCGACGACGGTGTGCAGCTCGTCGATGAACACGACCAGCCGGTCGGAGTGGGCGCGGATCTCCTCCACGATGGTGTTCAGCCGCTCCTCGAAGTCGCCCCGGTAGCGGGTGCCGGCCACGACCCCGGTGAGGTCCAGCGCGACCACCCGCCGCCCGGCCAGCACGTCCGGGACGTCGCCGTCCGCGATCCGCTGGGCGAGGCCCTCCACGATGGCCGTCTTGCCGACGCCCGCGTCACCGATGAGCACCGGGTTGTTCTTGCCGCGCCGGGAGAGCACCTCGATGGTCTGCTCGATCTCCGTCTCCCGGCCGATCACCGGGTCGATCCCGCCCTGGCGGGCCAGGTCGGTCAGGTCACGGCCGTACTTGTCCAGGGTCGGCGTGCCGGTGGGCCGCTGGCGCTGCCGTTCGGGACGCTGCTGCGTGCTCTCCGGGGCCTCGGGCGGCAGGGTGCCTCTCGGGAACCGGGCCGCGTGCAGGATGTGCCCCGCCGCCGAGTCCGGGTTCGCGGCCAGCGCGCTCAGCACGTGCTCGGGCCCGATGTACCCGGCGCCGCTCGCCCGCGCCATGTCGTGCGCGTCCAGCAGGGCCCGCTTGACCGCCGGGGTCAGCGACAGCGAGGTCGGCGCCGGGGCCTCGCCCGGCGGGTGCTGGACCGGGCCCGCCCGGTCGTCGATCTCGTGGGCGAGCGAGTCCGGATCCGCGCCCGCCCGGCTGAGCAGGCTCCGGGTGGGCTCGGTCGACACGGCCGCGCGCAGCAGGTGCTGGGTGTCCAGGTCCCGGCTGCCGTGCTCGGCGGCGTACTGGGCGGCTCCTCTGACCAGCTCCCGGGCCGGCTGGCTGAGCAGGCGGCCGATGTCGATGTGGCGGGGCCCGGGGGCTCCGCCGGTTCCGCCGAAGAAGCGGGCCAGGAATTCACCGAAGGGGTCAGGAGGGTAGCCGTTGGTCATCGCGTGGGTTCCTTCGCTGACGACATGCGGAGCGGCCGGGTAACCCGGTGGCGGGTTGCTCATGCCCACGATGACACGATCCGTTGGGGCGGGCATGTTCGCCCGTGGGGGGCGGGGCCGGTGTGCTACGGCGTCCCGGCCCGCGCGGCGGGGGAGCAGGTCCGGTACGGCCCCGCGCCCCTCAGGCCGGCACGCGTGCCGTCAGGATCCTCGGGCCCGACTCCGTGATCGCGACCGTGTGCTCGACGTGGGCGGCCCGGGAGCCGTCGTCCGTGCACAGGGTCCAGCCGTCGGGCGCCGCGTGGTAGCCGTCCCTGCCGCTCGCGATCAGCATGGGTTCGATGGCGAGGACCATGCCGGGGCGCAGCGGCAGGCCGCGGCCGGGGCGGCCCTCGTTGGGGACCTCGGGCTCCTCGTGCATGCGACGGCCCACGCCGTGGCCGCCGAAGCCCTGCGGGACGCCGTAGCCGGCCGTGCGGCAGACCCGGCCGACGGCGTGCGCGATGTCGCCGATGCGGTTGCCGGGCACGGCCGCCTCGATGCCCGCCGCCAGCGCCCGCTCGGCGGTCTCGACGAGCCGGAGGTCCGCGGGGCGGGCGGTGCCCACCACGAAGCTGATCGCCGAGTCGCCGGCCCAGCCGTCCAGCACCGCGCCGCAGTCGACGGAGAGCAGGTCGCCGTCGCGGAGCCGGTAGCGGGTGGGGATGCCGTGCACGATCGCGTCGTTCACCGAGGCGCAGATCACCGCGGGGAAGGGCGTGGGGGCGAAGGAGGGGCGGTAGCCCAGGAACGGCGAGGACGCGCCCGCCTCGCGCAGCACCTCCCGGGCGACCTCGTCCAGCTCCAGCAGGGAGACGCCGACGCGGGCGGCCTCCCGTACGGCCGTCAGGGCGCGGCCGACGACCCGGCCCGCCGCGTGCATCGCGTCGATCGACGTGTCCGTCTTCAGTTCCACCATGCCAATTACTATACCGGTATTTGAATGGGGTTCCGTGCGAGGGTGGTATTAGAATGGGCCACATGGTGCGCACCCCCCTCACCCCCGAAGAGCGCGAACGCGGCGAGCGGCTCGGGCTGCTGCTGCGTGAGGCGCGCGGTGACCGGAGCATGGCCGAGGTCGCCGCGCGGGCGGGCGTCTCGGCCGAGACGCTCCGCAAGATCGAGACGGGGCGGGCGCCGACGCCGGCGTTCTTCACCGTGGCCGCGCTGGCCGGCGTCCTCGGTCTGTCGATGGACGACCTGGTCGCCCGGTGCGCCCTCGTGCCCGTCTGACGCGCCCGCCCGGCGGGGCCGGCCGCGCAGGGGCCGGTGTCCCGCAATGAGCTCTCCGCGCGCTGCCGGAAAACTCTGCGTAGCAAGCCCGTAACACGACTGGTGTTGCCTACCGGGCGTCGGTGCTGGCGGTCGGGTGGGAGCGGGGCGATGGCTGTGCATGAACTTCCGGGCCGGGTACGGGAGTTCGCGAGCTACTTGGACGCATTGCTGGCGCGTCTCGATCCGGGCGGCGGCTGGAGCGGGGTGTTCTGGCGGCGCGACCCCGACGGCATGCGGGCCTGCCTGGACGGGCGCGAGGTGCCGCCGTGGGACGTGGTGGAGGCGCTGCTGGAGGACCTCGGCGTGGCGTACGGCCCCGCCGCCGCGGCGGCCGAGCGGGAGCGGGCCCGCGCGCTGCACGCCGCCGCGCTCACCGCGTACGACGCCCGGCCCGGCGCCCGGGACGCGCTGGCCGACCGGCTCGACGTCATGCTCCGCGAGCAGCGGTACGCCGCGGAACGCCAGGCCGAACTGACTCGTCTGCTGTCCGCGCCGGTGTCCGAGCAGGAGGCCGAGTCCCTCCGCCACGACCTCGCCTGGGCCCACGACGACCACGCCCGGGCCACGGCCCGCTGCGCCGAACTCCGCACCCGCCTGGAACGCCTGGACCGGGAGAGGGGACGCGCGACGCCCGGGGGAGACGGCACCGGGACAACGCCTGACGCCCGGGACGGCTGGCCGCCTCAGTCTGTCGGTGATTCAGGTGACGGGCTCGTGGCGGGGGAGCCTGGTGCCGGTGCCGTGCCTGCGGGCTGGTTCGCGCAGGGTGCTGGTGATCCTGGTGGGGGGTCCGGGCGGGCTGTGTCGATCGGTTGGTCGCGGCGTTCTGGGGTGCCTGGCGGGTCGTCTGCTGATGGTGTCGGTGATTCCGGTGATGGGCTCGTGGCGGGGGAGCCTGGTGCGGGTGCCGTGCCTGCGGGCTGGTTCGCGCAGGGTGCTGGTGATCCTGGTGGGGGGTCCGGGCAGGCTGTGTCGGTCGGTTGGTCGCAGCGTTCGGGGGTGTCTGGCGGGCCGTCTGCTGATGCTGGCGGTGATTCAGGTGACGGGCCCGCTGCGGGGGCGCCTGTTGGCGATGGCTGGGCTGCCGGGGGCCCGCGGGCCGCTGGTACCGCCGTCGGGCCGCCGGTGCCGGCTGCCGGTGGTGGCGTCGGTGGGCACGGGCCTCAAGCGGCATCCGGTGTCGACGGCTCGCGCGTCGGCGGGGGGCCTCGGTCTCCCGGTGATCCCGTCGGTCGGTTCGCGGCGCCCGGCTCTGCCTCCGCCGGGGGATACGCGCCCCCTGCTGCCGTACCCCCCTCCGGGGCCGCCCCCCAGCCCCCCGCTCCGGAGCCCGGCCCGGCGGTCGGCGGTGCCGGGGGCAAGCCCCGTAAACGGCGGCGGGGCGGTGCGCGGTTCGCCGGGGCCGGGGACGGGGAGGGGGACGCTCCGGTCGCCGTGCCGCAGGCGCCCGTGGCCGGGGGACCGGAGACCGGCGCCGGGCGGCGCAGCCCACGGGGGGCCCGGTTCGCCGGGGTTGAGGAGGCGGCCGAACCGGCGCGGGCCGCCGTCGCGGCCGTGGACGAGGGGGCCGTGGCGGCCGTCGCGGGAGCCGTCGAGCGGCTGGCGCGGCTGCGTGCCGAGGGGCGCACCGGGGAGGCGCACGTCCTGCTGGTCGAGGCCACCCGGTGGCCCGTGGGCCGGCTGCCGCTGCTCGCGGACGCCCTGCACCGCGCGGGCCTCGGCGCCGACTGGGCGACGCTGCTGTGGGAGGCCGCCGCGCTGCCCGCCGAGCAACTGGTCGCCGCCGCCGACGCGCTCGCCGCGGCCGGCCGGGACGACGACGGGCGGCAGATGCTCCGGCAGGGCGTGTCGCGGCCGGCGGAGCAGATCGGCGCGGCGGTGCTGCGGCTGGACGGCGAGGGACGGGAACGCGAGGTGCGGGCCCTGCTGGACGCCTACGTGCGCGTCCGGACGCCCGAGGAGGCCGCCCGGAGTGTCGCCGCCGACCCCCGCCGCCTGACCCCGCTGCTGCTCCGGGCCGCACTCGGCGTCTCCGACGAGCGGCACTGGGACCTCGTGCACGCGCTGCGCGTCGCCGGGCACACCACGTGACCGGAACGCGTCGGCAGTGTCCTGATCTGCCCCGATCCGCCCGCCCGGCCTGCCGGTCCGCTCACCCACCGGAGTGTGAAACGTGATCGACTCGGCCCGTTGACGGCGATGGTCTTGGCAAGGACCGCGCGGAGGCTTACTTTCGACCCTCTACGGCCTGCTCTACGGGCGTAGAGGCTCTGACGTCGTGTCGAAGGAGCAGCTCATGGCCAACGTCGTCCGCGCCGCTCTGGTCCAGGCCACCTGGACCGGCGACACCGAGTCCATGGTGGCGAAGCACGAGCAGCACGCCCGCGAGGCGGCCCGCCGGGGCGCGAGGATCATCGGGTTCCAGGAAGTCTTCAACGCCCCCTACTTCTGCCAGGTCCAGGAGCCGGAGCACTACCGCTGGGCCGAGCCGGTGCCCGACGGGCCGACCGTGCGCCGGATGCGGGACCTGGCGCGCGAGACCGGCATGGTGATCGTCGTACCGGTCTTCGAGGTGGAGCAGTCCGGTTTCTACTACAACACCGCCGCCGTGATCGACGCCGACGGCAGCTACCTCGGCAAGTACCGCAAGCACCACATCCCGCAGGTCAAGGGCTTCTGGGAGAAGTACTACTTCAAGCCGGGCAACCTGGGCTGGCCCGTCTTCGACACCGCCGTCGGCAGGGTCGGCGTCTACATCTGCTACGACCGGCACTTCCCGGAGGGCTGGCGGCAACTCGGCCTGAACGGGGCCCAGCTGGTCTACAACCCGTCCGCCACCCACCGGGGCCTGTCCGCCTACCTGTGGCGGCTGGAGCAGCCGGCGGCGGCCGTCGCCAACGAGTACTTCGTCGCCGCCATCAACCGGGTCGGCCAGGAGGAGTACGGCGACAACGACTTCTACGGGACCTCGTACTTCGTCGATCCGCGCGGACGGTTCGTCGGCGACGTCGCAAGCGACCAGGGCGAGGAACTCCTCGTCCGCGACCTGGACTTCGACCTGATCGAGGAAGTGCGGCAGCAGTGGGCGTTCTACCGCGACCGCCGCCCGGACGCCTACGAAGGACTGGTGCAGCCGTGAACGACCTCTACTCCCGCCACCGCAGGGTCCTGCCGGACTGGCTCGCCCTGTACTACGACGACCCGATCGAGATCACCCACGGCGAGGGGCGGTACGTCTGGGACTCCGCCGGCCGCCGCTACCTGGACTTCTTCGGCGGCATCCTCACCACGCTGACCGCGCACGCGCTGCCCGAGGTCACCAAGGCGGTCAGCGAGCAGGCCGGCCGGATCATCCACTCCTCGACCCTCTACCTCGACCGGCCGATGATCGAACTCGCCGAACGGGTCGCCCAGTTGAGCGGCATCCCGGACGCCCGGGTGTTCTTCACGACCTCCGGCACCGAGGCCAACGACACCGCCCTGCTGCTCGCCACCACCTACCGGCGCAGCAACACCGTCCTCGCCATGCGCAACAGCTACCACGGCCGGTCCTTCAGCGCGATCGGCATCACCGGCAACCGCGGCTGGTCCCCGACCTCCCTGTCCCCGCTGCAGACCATGTACGTCCACGGCGGGGTCCGCACCCGGGGGCCGTTCGCCGGCCTGGACGACCGCGCGTTCATCGACGCCTGCGTCGCCGACCTGAAGGACGTCCTCGGCCACACCCGGCCGCCGGCCGCCCTGATCGCCGAACCCGTCCAGGGCGTCGGCGGCTTCACGTCGCCGCCCGACGGACTGTATGCAGCATTCCGTGAAGTGCTGAACGCATACGGGATCCTGTGGATCGCCGACGAGGTGCAGACCGGCTGGGGCCGCACCGGCGACCACTTCTGGGGCTGGCAGGCGCACGCCCGCAACGGCCCGCCGGACATCGTCACCTTCGCCAAGGGCATCGGCAACGGCATGTCCATCGGCGGGGTCGTCGCCCGCGCCGAGATCATGAACTGCCTGGACGCCAACAGCATCTCCACCTTCGGCGGCACCCAGGTCACCATGGCCGCCGGCCTCGCCAACCTCGCCTACCTCCTCGAACACGACCTCCAGGGCAACGCCCGGCGCGTCGGCGGACTGCTCATCGAGCGGCTGCGGGCGGTCGCCGCCCAGCTGCCCGGGGTGCGCGAGGTACGCGGACGCGGACTGATGATCGGCGTCGAACTGGCCCGGCCGGACACGGACGAGGCCGACCCGCAGGCCCTCGCCGCCGTCCTGGAGGCGGCACGGGAGGGCGGGCTGCTCATCGGCAAGGGCGGCGGCCACGACACCACCGCCCTGCGGATCACCCCGCCGCTGTCACTGACCGTCGCCGAGGCCGAGGAGGGCGCGGCGATCCTGGAACACGCGCTGAGGAGCACCTACTAGAGAACGGGTGTACGGCCATGACCACCATCCCGGAGCCCCGCCACCCCCTCGCGCCGGAACCCGCGCTCTCCGTCCGCCAGGTGCTCACCCTGGAACGGGTGCTCGCCGGGGAACCCGAGGTGGTGGCCGGCGCCGCACAGCTCGACCGGCCGGTGCGCTGGGTGCACGTCGCCGAGGCCGCCGACGTCGGCGTGATGCTGAGCGGCGGCGAGATGGTCCTCACCACCGGGGTGCTGCTCGCCGGCGACGAGGCCCGGCAGGCCGAGTACATCCGTTCCCTGCACCGGGCGGAGGCGGCGGCCGTCGTCCTCGGCCTCGGCCGGGCCTTCCCCGCGCCGCCCGAGGTGATGCGCCGGGCCGCCGAGCGGTGCGGGCTGCCCATGGTCGTCCTGCACCGGCCGTTCCCCTTCGCCGAGCTGACCGAGGAGGTGCAGTCCCGGCTGGTGCGGCGCAAGTACGCCGCGATCAGCCTGTCGGAGGCGGTACGCACCGCGCTCACCGGACTGATCACGGCCGGGGCCCCGCTGCAGCGGCTGCTCGACGAGATCGCCCGGCACAGCGGCTGCCCGGTCGTCGTCACCAACCTCGCCCACCGCGTCCTGGGCACCGCGGGGGAGCGGTCCGCGGTGGACGACGTGCTGCGCGACTGGGAGCGGATCGCCCGGCAGGCCGGCGGCGGTTCCGGCGACGGCTGGGTCCACGCCGAACTGGGCGGGCGCGGGGAGCACTGGGGCCGGCTGCTGCTGTGCGGCTACCGGGGGGATGCGGCCACCGGGCGGCTGCTCGCCGACCGGGCCGCCGAGGCCCTGGTGCTGCACCGGATGCTCGGCGGCGCCTCCGCGCACAGCTGGGAGGAGCAGTCCGCGCAGAGCCTGCTGACCGACCTCGTCTCCGGGGTCGTACCGGCCAGGCAGCTGCTGCCGCGGGCCCGGGCCGCCGGACTGCCGGTCAACCGGCGCACCTTCGTCCCGCTCGTCGTCCAGGGCCGCGGAACGGACCAGCTCGACCGGGTGCTGCGGCTGCTCGGGCTGCCCGGCATCGTCGCCGAACTCGCCGACGGCACCGCCGCCGTACTGCTCAGCCTCGCCCGCGACCAGGACGCCGACGCGCTCACCGCGCACTTCGCGACCCGGCTGCGGACCCGGGCGCCGGCCGTGGTCGCCGCCGCCGCTGCCCGTACCGCCTGGGAGGACGTGCCCGCCGGGCTGCGCGAGGCCCGACATGTCGCCGACGCCGTAGCCGGCTCCCCGGCCGCCCTCGACCTGCCGGCCGTCGTCCGCCTCAGGGACGTCCACCTGCGCGGGCTCATCCGGCTGCTGCGCGACGACCCGCAGGTGCAGTCCTTCGCCGAGCGCGAGCTGGACGGGCTGCTGTGCGACGCCGAACCGGAGCTGCTGAACGTCCTGCGCACGTACCTGGCGACGGGCCGCAACAAGTCCCGCACCGCCCAGCTCCACCACGTCTCCCGGCCGGCGCTCTACCGCCGCCTGGAGGCCATACAGGCCCGGCTGGGCGTCGACCTGGACGACTTCGAACAGGCGGCCTCCGTGCACATCGCGCTCCTCGCGCACGACGCGCAACAGGGGTGAAACATGGGACGACCTGCGACAACGGCGGTGAAACATGGCACCGGGCACACGTGACACGGTGGCACGCCCACCGCGCCCGGACGTGACACGCTGCCAATCCACCCGGCCGGCCGGGCTTTCTAGGCTCACCGCACACCGAGCTACCGGAGGTCCCGATGAGCCGAGTGATCCGTGCCGCCCTCTTCCAGACCGCCTGGACCGGCGACAAGGAGTCCATGATCCAGGTGCACGAGCAGGCGGCCCGCGACGCCGCCGCCCAGGGCGCCCAAGTCCTCTGCTTCCAGGAGCTGTTCTACGGCCCCTACTTCTGCCAGGTCCAGGACAAGGCGTTCTACGAGTACGCAGAGCGGATCCCCGAGGGCCCCACCGTGCAGCGCTTCCAGTCCCTCGCCCGCGAGCTGGGCATCGTCCTGGTGCTGCCCATGTACGAGGAGGAGCAGCCGGGCGTCCTGTACAACACCGCCGCGGTGATCGACGCGGACGGCTCCTACCTCGGCAAGTACCGCAAGACGCACATCCCCCAGGTCCGGGGGTTCTGGGAGAAGTTCTACTTCCGCCCCGGCAACAGCGGCTGGCCCGTCTTCGACACGGCCGCGGGCCGGATCGGCGTGTACATCTGCTACGACCGCCACTTCCCGGAGGGCTGGCGGGCGTTGGGCCTCGCCGGTGCCGAGATCGTCTTCAACCCCTCGGCCACCTCCCGCGGCCTGTCCCGCTACCTCTGGCAGCTGGAGCAGCCGGCGGCGGCCGCGGCCAACGAGTACTTCGTCGGCGCGATCAACCGGGTCGGCGTGGAGGACCTGGGCGACAACGACTTCTACGGCACCACGTACTTCGTGGACCCCGAGGCCCAGTTCGTCGGCGAGGTGGCGAGCGACAAGGAGACCGAACTCGTCGTCCGCGACCTGGACCTGGCCAAGCTCCGCGAGGTCCGCGACCGCTGGCAGTTCTACCGGGACCGGGCGCCGGGGGCCTACGGACCGCTGACGGCGCCGTAGGGAGACGACCCGCAGGTGACCACGGAAGGAAGGCACCCATGACCCAGCGCACCGTCATCCGCGGTGGCCTAGTCATCACCGCGTCCGACGAGATCCACGCCGACGTCCTCGTCGAGGACTCCCGCGTCGTCGCCCTCGCCGCGCCCGGTTCCCAGAACTGGAGCGCGGACCGCACCATCGACGCCACCGGGAAGTACGTCATCCCGGGCGGCGTCGACGCCCACACCCACATGGAGCTGCCGTTCGGCGGCACCTTCGCCTCCGACACCTTCGAGACCGGCACCCGGGCCGCCGCCTGGGGCGGCACGACCACCATCGTGGACTTCGCGGTGCAGAGCGTCGGCCGCACCCTGCGCGAGGGCCTGGACGCCTGGCACGCCAAGGCCGAGGGCAACTGCGCGATCGACTACGCCTTCCACATGATCGTCTCCGATGTGAACCAGGAGACGCTCAAGGAGATGGACCAGCTCATCGAGGAGGGCGTGACCAGCTTCAAGCAGTTCATGGCCTACCCGGGCGTCTTCTACTCCGACGACGGGCAGATCCTGCGCGCCATGCAGCGCTCCGCCGAGAACGGCGGCCTGATCATGATGCACGCCGAGAACGGCATCGCCATCGACGTGCTGGTGGAGCAGGCACTGGCCCGCGGCGAGACCGATCCGCGGTACCACGGCGAGGTCCGCAAGGCACTGCTGGAGGCGGAGGCCACCCACCGGGCGATCAGGCTCGCCCAGGTGGCCGGCGCGCCCCTGTACGTCGTGCACGTCTCCGCCATGGAGGCCGTGGCCGAGCTGGCGCGGGCGCGCGACGAGGGGCTCAACGTCTTCGGCGAGACCTGCCCGCAGTACCTGTTCCTGTCGACGGACAACCTCGCCGAGCCGGGCTTCGAGGGCGCCAAGTACGTGTGCAGCACGCCGCTGCGCCCCCGGGAGCACCAGGCCAGGCTGTGGCAGGGCCTGCGGACCAACGACCTCCAGGTCGTCTCCACCGACCACTGCCCGTTCTGCTTCACGGGCCAGAAGGAGCTCGGCCGGGGCGACTTCTCGAAGATCCCCAACGGCCTGCCGGGCGTCGAGAACCGCATGGACCTGCTCCACCAGGCCGTCGTCGACGGGCACATCTCGCGCCGCCGGTGGATCGAGATCGCCTGCGCCACCCCGGCCCGGATGTTCGGCCTGTACCCGAAGAAGGGCACCATCGCCCCGGGTTCCGACGCGGACGTCGTCATCTACGACCCGCACGCCGAGCAGGTGATGTCCGCCCGGACCCACCACATGAACGTGGACTACTCGGCGTACGAGGGCAGGCGCGTCACCGGCCGCGTCGAGACGGTCCTCTCGCGCGGCGTACCCGTCATCGACCGGCGGGAGTACACCGGCCACGCCGGACACGGCGTCTTCACCCCGCGCTCCACCTGTCAGTACCTCACCTAGGAGTGGCGCCCATGGACTTCGGACTCGTCCTGCAGACCGACCCGCCCGCCTCCCGCGTCGTCAGCCTGATGAAGCGGGCCGAGCGCAACGGCTTCCGCTACGGCTGGACCTTCGACTCCGCCGTGCTCTGGCAGGAACCGTTCGTGATCTACAGCCAGATCCTCGCGAACACGCAGAAACTGAAGGTCGGCCCGATGGTCACCAACCCGGGCACCCGCACCTGGGAGGTGACCGCCTCCACCTTCGCCACCCTCAACGACATGTTCGGCAACCGCACCGTCTGCGGCATCGGCCGCGGCGACTCCGCGATGCGCGTCGCGGGCCGCACCCCCAACACCCTCGCCCGGATCAGCGAGGCCATGAAGGTCATCCGCGCCCTCGGCCGCGGCGAGGAGGCCGACCTCGGCGGCACGAAGATCCGCTTCCCGTGGATCGGGGAGGGCGCCGAACTCCCCGTCTGGATGGCCGCGTACGGCCCGAAGGCGCTGAAGATGACCGGAGAGGAGGCCGACGGGTTCATCCTCCAGCTCGCCGACCTGTACCTGACCGAGTACATGGTGAAGGCCGTCAGGGACGCGGCGGCCGCCGCCGGCCGGGACCCGTCGGAGGTGACCGTCTGCGTCGCCGCCCCCGCGTACGTCACCGAGGACGACTCGCCCGAGGCCCTGGCGCACGCCCGCGACCAGTGCCGCTGGTTCGGCGGCATGGTCGGCAACCACGTCGCCGACCTGGTCGCCCGGTACGGCGAGCACTCCGCCCAGGTCCCCGAGGAACTCACCGACTACATCAGGACCCGGCAGGGCTACGACTACGCCCACCACGGGCGCAGCGGCAACCCGGACACCGCGTTCGTGCCGGACGAGATCGTGGACCGGTTCTGCGTCATCGGCCCGGTCGAGAAGCACATCGAGAAACTGACCGCGCTGCGCGCCCTGGGCGTCGACCAGTTCGCGGTGTACGACATGCACGACGCCCAGGAAGCCACCATCGACGCCTACGGCTCGCGGGTGATCCCGGCCGTCAACGCCTGACCCCCGCTCCCCGGCTCCCCCCACGCCCCCCTTGGTCTCCCCTCCCCGCCGTCGCCGGGGAGGGGGCTGGTGCCCGCACGGCCTCTCCCGATCCGCCTCTCCCCGATTGGCCAGCCCATGACCGACACCGCTCCCCCGGCCGTACCGATATCCGGCCAGGTCACCCTCCCCGACGGGCGCGTGGAACTCGCCCCCGGCACACCGCCGCCCACCGGCCGCTACGCCAACGAGGACCTGCTGCCGGTCCCCGCGGCGGGGCGCACCTGGACCACGTACAACTTCTCCGCCCTGTGGGTCGGCATGGCCCACAACACCGCCTCCTGGACCCTGGCGTCCGGGCTGATCGCGGTGGGCATGGACTGGAAGCAGGCGGTGTTCACCATCGCCCTCGCCAACCTGGTCGTGCTGGTGCCGATGCTGCTGACCGGGCACGCGGGCCCCAAGTACGGCATCCCCTTCCCGGTCTTCGCCCGTGCCTCCTTCGGCGTGCGCGGCGCCAACCTGCCCGCGGTCGTGCGGGCGCTGGTGGCGTGCGGCTGGTTCGGCATCCAGACGTGGATCGGCGGAGAGGCGATCTACTTCCTCGCCGGGAAACTGATCGGCGACAGCTGGCGGAACGCCTCGCACATCGGCGGATACGCGTGGACCATGTGGCTGTCCTTCGCGGTCTTCTGGGCCCTCCAGGTCGCGATCATCCACCGCGGCATGGAGACCGTCCGCCGCTTCGAGAACTGGGCCGCGCCGTTCGTCCTGGTCGGCGCGTTCGTGATGCTGTGGTGGATGAGCAGCAAGGCCGGCGGCGTCGGACCGCTCTTCGACCAGCCGTCCCGGCTCGGCTGGGGCGGCGCGTTCTGGAAGCTGTTCTGGCCCTCCCTCATGGGCATGATCGGCTTCTGGTCCACGCTGTCGCTGAACATCCCCGACTTCACCCGCTACGGCAAGAGCCAGCGGGCCCAGACCTGGGGCCAGGCGCTCGGCCTGCCCACCACGATGACTCTCTTCGCGTTCCTCTCCGTGCTGGTGACCTCCGGCTCGCAGGCCGTGTACGGCCGGCCGGTCTGGGACCCGGTGCAGCTGGCGGCCAGGACGGACAACGTGGTCGGACTGCTCTACGCCCTGGTCACCGTGCTGGTGGCCACCCTGTCCGTGAACATCGCGGCGAACCTGGTCTCCCCGGCCTTCGACTTCTCCAACGTCGCGCCCACGAAGGTGAGTTTCCGCACCGGCGCCCTGATCACCGCGGTCCTCGCCGTGCTGATCTTCCCGTGGAAGCTGTACTCCGACCCGCAGGGCTACATCTTCACCTGGCTCGGCCTCGTCGGCGGTCTGCTCGGCACGGTCGCGGGCATCCTCGTCGCCGACTACTGGCTGCTGCGCCGCACCCGGCTGGACCTCGCCGACCTGTACCGGGCGGGCGGCCGCTACTGGTACGCGGGCGGCTGGAACTGGCGGGCGGTCGTCGCCTTCCTGGCGGGCGGTGTCCTCGCGGTCGGCGGGGCGAGCCTCAGGCCCCTGACCGACGGCCGCCCGATCCCCGCGCTGGCCTCCCTCGCCGACTACGGCTGGGCGGTGGGCCTCGGCACCTCCCTGGTGCTGTACCTGGGCCTGACCCTGATCACCCCGCCGAGGGCGGCGTCAGGGTGAGGACGACACCGGCGGGCACGTCTCGACCGCGGCGAGGGCCTCGGCCCGGGCGAGCCGCACCGCGACCTCACCGGTGTCCGTGCGGAGCAGGAGGCGCCCGTCCCCGGTCCGCACCGGCTCGCCGCACACGACCCCCGACGGGGTGCGCACCAGGATCCGCGGACCGTCCTTCTCCGGGCCGTACCAGGTCAGCGCCACCGCCGTGACGAGCAGTGCCCCGCAGGCGATCGTCAGCGCCACCCCGCGGGTCAGGGCCCGTACCGTGCGGCGGGTCTCCATGTGATCGCCCAGGTGCAGCGCGGTGGCCGTGGCGGGGACGCCGGTGGGCAGCCGGACCCCGGCCGGCGCGCCGTGCGCCGCCCGGAGCAGCAGCAGCGCGCCGAGCGTGCCGCACAGCAGGCACAGCAGCAGCGCACCGCCCACCAGGGCGTCGTACGGGGAGGCCAGCCTCCCCACGTCGGTACGGCCCTTGACGAGGCCGAAGCCGAGCAGTCCGGCGAACAGGGCGGCGAGCCCGTTGCGCCAGGCGAGCGCCGCCTCCCGGGCCCGGGACAGCTCACCGGCGAGCAACTCCCGGGTCTGCCGGGCGGCCCGCCGGTCGGCCGGGGACCCGGGCGGCCCCGGCCGCACCCGCCAGTGCGGAGTCATCCCCGTTCCACGAGGACGTTCCAGTAGGCGCCGCAGCCCGTCTCCTCGGGCGGGCGGCCCGGATGCCCGGCCTCGCACGCGCACAGCACCGGCACGTGCGCCGGCCGGGCCCCGCGGCGCGGCGAGCGGAAGACCCGGTCGGTGTGCGTGTACGTGAAGGCACAGCCGCACCGGGGACACCGCCCGCTGAGCACGACCACACCGGCGTCCGCGGCCTCGACCCGCAGACCGGCCGTGTAGCGGGCCGCGTAGGCGTCCTGCGTCGTCTCCTGGTACGGCACGAGGGCGCCCGGCCCCGGGTTCGTCACCGCATCCCTCCCTCCCGCCACCGCGCGGACGTCCGCGACGGACCACCCAGGATGCCGACCCGGGCCCGCCCGTGCCAGGGCGGATCGGGCGGAAACCGGCCGGGAGCCGGGCGTTGTCCGGCAGGATGCCGGTGAGGTGCGCCGGAACCGGCTGCCGGGTCACCGCGACGGGCAGCATGGCGGCGGAGGGGATGACACATGAAAGAAGCCGGGACCGCGTCCGTGGCCGACCGCGCCGCCGGCGCACGCGCCCGCACCGACGGGTTCTCCGTACCGCTCGACCCGGAGGCGTACACGGGGCCGCGCGGACCGGAGCTCGACGCCCTGACCGACGAACTGGAAGCCCTCTTACGCGACATGGCGGGCGCGGAGGCAGCGGAGGGCGCCGAGGCGGCGGCGGTGGCGGCGCGGCTCGGCCGGTGCCGGGCCGTACGGTTCGTCCTCGACGGCGCCCCGGCCGACCGGGAGCGGGCGCTGCCCCTGCTGACCGGGGCCCGTACGTCCGCGCTGCTCGGCGACGAGGACCGGGAGGCCGCGCACCGGGACCTGGTGGCCCTGATCGGCTCGCGGCTCGTACGGCTCGACCGCGAAGCCCGGGGCGCCCCCGCGGACCAGTGGACCGTCGACCGGCTGATGTCCCTCGTCGCGCTCGGCACCCCGCTCACCGAGGGCGGCCCGGGCATGGTGGAGGACACCGCGCTGCTCGTCCGGCTGCTGCTGGAGCGCGAGCACCCGCGCATGCCGGCCGAAGTCCGCGCCAAACTGCGGCTGTTCGGCGAGCTGACCGACGCGCTGCAGGCCGGGGACACCGAGACGCTCGTCCGCGACGGCCGGCATCTCATCGGCACCCTGACCGACGGCGCACTGCCGGCACCGCTCGCCACCCTGCTGACGCTGATGCTCGACCACCTGGGACGGACCCCCGCCGCACCCCCGCCGCAGGAGACCGGCACCGGGCCGGCCGACGACGCCGACGACCCCGCCGGCGTCCGCGACGTCCTGACCCAGTTCCTCGCCCTGGCCGAGGTGATGTCACCGGGGACCGTCGCGGCACAGGACGTGTCCGGGCTCCTCGCCGAACTGACGGGAGAACGCGCCGCCGACGGCGAGCACACGCCCCTGCCGTCCCGGATGGTCGCCGCCCTCGTCCACGTCGCCCTCGCCATCCGCAGCGGCGACCTGGAGGGCTTCCGGAAGGCGCTCCGGCTGATGCACGAGGCGTCGGACGGCGGCGAACTCGACGGCCGCACCCACGGCGACTGGCTGCGCACCGTCGTCCCGGCAGTGCTCCTCGGGGCCGCCCTCACCGGCGGCAGCCTGCAGGACGAGGACATGGCCCGGGAACTGTTCGAGGCCCAGGAATGGGACGGCGACCCCACCAGCGCCGTCGCCGCCAACCTGCGCCTGTGCGGGGAGGTCGTCCGGCTCCAGTCGCGGCTGACGTCCGCCCTGGACCGCGGGGACGCCGGGGCGGTCGAGGACGTCGTCGACGCCCTGTGCGAACTGGAACTGGACGAGGCCTACGACGCCGCCGAGGAATGGACCGCTGTCCCGACCGCCTTCGTCCTCGGCGGTGCCTACCTGGGCCGCGTCGTGCTCGCCACGTCGGCGGACGACCGTACCGCGGCGCTGCGGGCGGCCGTGCACCACCTCCAGCGGGCCGTGGAGACCTCGGTGGACCTGCCCGTGCTGCGCAGCCTCCTGGACCTCACCTGGGCGCCGCTGCTCACCCTGACGGCGATCGCCGAGTCGGACCCGGGCCGCATCGCCGAGGGCGTACGACGCGCCCGGGCCGCCCTGGACCACACCGGCTTCACCTCCGACCTCCGGTCCAGGGCGCGCGGCGGCATCGCGCTCGCCCTGGACACCCTGCACCTGTTCACCGGGGACGCGCAGGTGCTGGACGAGGCGGTCACCGAGCTGACGCGGGCGCTGGCCGAACTGCCCGACGGCGCCCCGGGCGGCGCCGGCCTCACCTGGGACCTGGCCGCCCTGCGCGCCAAACGTGCCACCCTGGACGCGGACCCGCCCGGAGCCGGCGAGGACCTGCGCGCCGCCGTCGGTCTCGCCCGCACCTCCCTGCGGCTCTCCGCCGACGACGTCCTGCTCCAGCAGGGCGTCGGCCGCGGCCTGCGCATCGCGCGCGCGGCGGCCGACCGGGGCCGCAGAGCGGCCTTCTGGGCGCTGCGCGCCGGACTCGCCGAGGAGGCGATCGCCTGCCTGGAGGCGGGCCGGTCCCTGGTGCTCGGCGCGGCGGCCGTCTCCGCGGGCGTCGCCGACCGGCTCGCGGCCCTCGGCGAGAGCGACCTGGCCGAGCGCTGGCGCGCGGCCGCCGACCCGGGGGAGCGCGGCGACGACCGCTCCCTGCTGGAACTGTCCGCCGAAGCGAGCCGGTACGCCCCCGGCGACCTGCGCGGCCGCTCCCCGCTGGAGGTGCTCGCCGCGGCCGGCGCGGGCGCCCCCGGCCTCCCCGGTGACCTGCGGCGCCGCTCGCTGGAGGTGTTGCGGGGGCGGGGCGGGGACGACGTACAGCCCGTCGTGGCCACGGTCAGCGACCTGCGCGCCGGACTGCGGGCCACGGGCGCCGACGCGCTGCTGTACCTGGTGCCCGGCGTGGACGACCCGGACGGCACCGTCCTCGCCGTCACCGGGGACGGTCCGGTGGCCGCGCTGCCCCTGCCCGGCCTGACCCCCGGCGGACGCGCGCCGGTCGCGGCCTACCTGGCGGCCGGCGCGGACCGGCAGCGCCTGGAGGCCGCCGACCCCGCCACCGTCAACCCCAGGGAGCGGAAACGCGCCGAACGCCGCTGGCAGCGGGCCCTGGACGACATGTGCGCATGGGCCGGCGAGGTCCTCGGCCCGGCCCTGACCCACCTCGCGCTGTGGGACCGCGCCCTCGCGGAGTCCGGTCTGCCGCAGGCCCCGGCCGGCACGGGCGACGCCGTACGGCCCGGCGCCGTGCGCCTGGTCATCGTGCCCTGCGGGGACCTGGGTGTGGTGCCCTGGCAGGCGGCCGTGCTGGAGCCGCCCGCCGGGCACGGCCCGGCGCGTGCGGTACGGGCCTGCGAGATCGCCGTCCTCACGCACGCCGCCTCCGGCCGGGAGTTCCTGCGCGCCGCCGCCCGCCGGCGCATGGCCCCCGCCGACCGGCCGGCCCTGGTCTTCCACGGCGCGGACGACCTGCCGTGGGCCGAGGAGGAGATCGACACCCTGGCCGCCGTCCACTACCCGGGGGCCGTCGTGCACCGCCCCGACGAGGACCCCGCCACCCCGGAGACGGTCCTGGACCTGCTCGGCGGCCGGGCCGCCGCGCCCGCCTCCCTCGTGCACCTGGCCTGCCACGGCCTCGCCGGCCCGGACCCCACCCGGTCGGCCCTGCGCCTGGCGGCGCCGGACGAGGACGGCGAGCCGTCCGGCACCGGCGGCGACCTCACGCTGAGCGCCCTGCTGGAGACGCCCGCCGAGGGCGACGCCTTCCGCTCGGCCGGCCCCCTGGTCGTCTGCGGCGGCTGCGAGACGGACCTCACCACCCGCGACCACGACGAGGCCCTGACCCTGACCTCGGTCCTGGTGCACCGGCTCGCCGCCGACGCCATCGGCTCCCGGTGGAAGGTCGACGACATGCGCTCGGAGCTGCTCATGCTCGTCCTGCACGACGCGCTCGACCGGGGCCTGGCCCCGCCGGACGCGCTGCGCGCCGCCCAGTGCTGGATGCTCACCGCGCCGGACCGACGCCCGCCCGTCCCCGCGCTGAAGGACGTCTCGGCCCCCTGGCGGCTCACGGAGGACCTCCGCGACCGGCCCGACACCTGGGCGGGCTTCGTCCACCACGGCAACCCCGCACCGGCCCCCGCGCGGCGGCAGGAAGGAGAACGCGCATGACGTCGGAGGAACTGCTCAGGCTCCTGGAGACCCACTGGACCACCGTCGTCACCGGGCTGGACGACGACGACCTCGGCCGGGTCTCCGACGCCCTGCGGGAGATGCGCGAGGAGACGGTCGCCGGCCGTCCGGCGGCCGTCGCCCGGGCCGTGCGCCGGCTGAAGCGCACCCTGGCCGCGCTGCCGCCCGACCACCCGGTGTCCGAGGCGCTCGGCGGCCACCGCTACGCCGCAGGCGCCCGGGAACTACCCCGCCTCACCACGATCGACGCGGTCATCGGCGTGCTCGGCACCCCGCCGCCCGACCCGGCCGAACTGCTGCGGTCGGCCCGCCGCCGGCTCCTCGCCGCACCCGCGCTGACCGAGGCCGAGCACGCCGCGCTGACCGGGTCCGGCGCTACCGGACCGCCCGGCGGCCCTGGTCCGGCCACCGGCCTGATCCGGCTCCGCGACCCGGACGACGGCATCCGCTACCCCCGCTTCCAGTTCCGGCCCGGCACGGCCGAGCCGCTGCCCGTCGTCCGCCGGATCAACGTCCTGCTCCGCGCGGACCGCGACCCCTGGGGAGCCGCCGACTGGTGGCTGGGCGGCAACCGGTGGCTCGGCGGCGTCCCCGCGGATCTGCTCGGCGTGCTGCCGGACGACGCGCTGGAACGCGCCGCCGCCGAACTCGTGGGAGCGTGCTGATGGCCGGTCAGCTTCCGCCCGAGGGCGTCGCCATGACGCCGCTGCGGCACTCGCTGCCCGCGGGCACCGTGCTGTGGCGGTGCCACGAGAAGCAGTTCGAGGCCGGCGAGTTCAACCCGAACGTCGCGCACGAGTTCTTCAAGGGCAGCCGCTTCGACCCCACCGACAAGGACCCCTACCCCTACCTGTACGCCGCCCTCGACCCGGTCACCGCCCTGTCCGAAGTCCTGCTGAGGTCGGTCGAGTTCGGCGACGACGGGGTGCGCCAGATCCCCTGGGCGCAGGCGTCCCGGTACGTCCTGTCCGCGGTCCGCACCACGGCCGACCTGTCCCTGGTCGACCTCACGACCGCCGAGGGGCTGGCCGCCGTCTGGCAGGACGACTGGCTGATCGACACCACGGAGTACGCCGGCACCCGGTACTGGGTGCGGGTCATCCGCGAACGCTGCACCGGCGTGCAGGGGTTGTGGTGGACGTCCAAGCGCTGCCGGCCGCGCCCGGCGCTCCAGTTGTTCCGGGACCGCTGCCCGGCCGCGCCCCTCGACCCGCGCCCGCTGGAGTGCCTGCGGCTGGCGTCGCCGGACGACGTGCGCAAGGTCAACCGGCTGCTCGCGCCGCTGCACGCGGTCGTCTCCGTCCCGCAGGACTGAGCACCGCCGGCACGCGGCTGCCCCGGACCCCCCTCGGGGGACCGGGGCAGTACCGGTTCCGGCGTACCGCCTGCCGTCAGCGGTCCCGCACGGGGGCCGGCAGCAGCGGCCAGTTCCGCGACAGGCGCATCGCCGACTCGGTGACGGCGGTGTCCCGCGAGGCCGCCATCACCCCGTCGAGATACTCGTGGGCGGCGGCCTCGTACAGCTGGCGGGCCGCGGCGATCCGCTCGTTCGCGGCCTCCCTGCGGTCCTGCTGGCGGTCCTCCGCCGTATCCTGCGCGGCCCGCGCCCGCTCGATGGCGGCGACGTTCTCCTCGCGCCGCCCCTGCAGCTCCGCACGCCGTTCGACCGCCGTACGGTAGGCGTCCAGGAACGGGTGCTCCCGGAACAGGCCGAGCAGGAAGCCGACACCGCCCGAGAGCAGCAGCAGCGCGCAGAACAGCCAGGTCACCGTCTGGGACGACAGGTGCAGCCGGTCCACCAGGGTCGAGGTGCCCGCGGACGAACCGCCCAGCCCGCGGAAGCCCGAGGCCTGCCCGGCGGCGGGCGCCGGAGTGTCGTGCTGCATCACGAACCTGGCGCGCAGCGTGCCCAGCACCCAGGTCAGGCCACCCCACACGCCGAGCAGCGACAGGGCCGGCAGCCAGCCGTTGCGCGGCGACCCGGTCGCCGAACGCCACCGCAGCATGTGCCCCGCCAGGTGCGGCAGGATCAGCATGACGACGGCGGACGACACCGCGAGCGTCCCGGACAGGGCGTCGCCGCTGGTGCTGCCGACCCCGTGGAAGGGCTGGTAGGCGACCCAGTACACCGGTACCTCGACGGCCATGATGACGGCCAGCAGGGTCAGGGTCAGCCAGCGGGGCAGTCCCGGTCGGGTGGCCAGCCCCTCCCAGCCCTCGCCCGAGCCGATGGCGGCGGTCTCCCGCCGAGCGGCGCGGTACTCCTCCCGCAGCGCGGCGGGCGAGGTGTCGTCCGGGGCGGTGCCCGCGGTGGACACCGACTGCCAGTCGTCGCCCGGGTCCGCGCCCTCCTGCTTGCCGGCCGGCCGCCCGGGCCCGTCCTCCGGGAGGCCGGTGCCGTCCGGGTCCGCGGTGCGTCCGGGCGGCGGCGCGGCGGCGTCCGGGAAGCGGGCCCGCAGCCAGCGTTCCTCGACCCGTTCGCGCAGCCGGTCCCGGAAACGCAGCCAGCGCGAGGAGCGGAGCGCGAGGAGGTTGAGCTGGCTGCGGGCCGCCTCGATGTCCCGGCCGGCCTCCGTGAGCCGCTCGTCCAGCAGCCGGGTCTCGGCCTCGCCCGCGGTCACGGCGGTGGCTGCCTGCGCGTCCTGCAGCCGGGCCGCCTCCTCCGCGAGGTTCAGCTCCTCCTCGATCCGGTGGATCACGGTGTCCCGTACGGAGGCCAGCTCGGCGAAGTAGGGCAGCCGGTCGCCGCCGGCCAGCACCCACGGGTCCAGCGTGCGTTTGCGGCCCGCCTGCCGGCCCCTCTTGCGGGCCTCGACGAGCAGGCCGCCCTCGGCCCTGTCGTCGAGGACCAGCGGGCGGCGGCCGGCGAGCCCGGTGGTGCCCGGGCCGGCCCCGGGCCGCGCGGTCCGCTGTGCGCTCCGTCCCGGGAGCGGCAGGGCGCGGGCGAGCCGCCGGCGGCGCGGCTCGGGGATGTCAGTGCTTGTACTGGGTGTCGACACGGGCCTTGGCCCTCCCTTCGAGCGCTTCCACCCAGAAGGACTCGAAGTCGTCGGCCTCGCTGGGTTTCGCCGAGTACTGCATGCCGAGCCCGACGGGGAACACGTCCATCCCCTTGATGCCGGGCAGTCCCCGCTGCTTCACCAGCGAGTCGATGACCTTCGTCCGCTTGGCCTCGGTCGTCAGGTCCTGGTGGGAGAGCACGAACTCCGGGTCGGACTGGTCGAAGTCGCTCACCACGAGCAGCTTCGCCGTCCCGCCGTCGTGGCGGACGCCCTCCCCGATGCGGGCCAGGGCCCCCCACACGTCCGAACCGTTCTGTCCGCGCGCACACTTGAGTTCGGCGAGCGCCGCGACGGCCGCGTCATTCCGGGCGGCCGCGCGCTGCACCTTCTGGTCGGTGTTCGCGTCGTGCGGCGGGTCGAGGTCCACCCGGCCCTGCCGGCAGGAGGAGCTGCGCGAGGAACGCGTGATGGGCGCGAAGTCCACGGTTCCGCACTTCTGGTCGGTGAGGAACTCGACCAGGCTGTCCTTGAGTTTGGACTCCGAGTCGAATCCCTGCTTCACGGCGGCGGCCGACCCCGAACCGTCGACGACCACCCCGCAGGGCGTGGTGAGGGCCTCCTCCTGCTTGCTGCAGGACACGAGCGCGGCGAGCGAGCACACCAGCGGGACGACGACGGCGAGCCGGCGGGCGGCGCGGACGGGGGACCGGCGGGCGGTCCGGGCCGAGTGATGCACGATGACGGTCCTTGGCCTTCCTGGGAGCGGCGGACGGGGAACGGGCGCCGGGGAACCGGGGTACGGCGAGCCGGAGTGGGGCACGCCGGGGGACGGGGAGCGCACGGCGTGCGGCCGCGAGGCGGTCATCGCCCGCGGACGCCGCTCGGGGCGCCGCCGCGTGCCGCCTGGTGGTCGAGGATGTGCAGCGCCTGCGCGACGGCCGACGGGTCGGTGTCCCGCCCGGCCCGGTCCGGGGCGTACCAGCGGTCGCTCAGCAGGCCGTCGTCCAGGTGCGCCCAGGTGCGGTCCAGGGTGATCTCGCCGGGCAGCCAGCCGGTGGGCCGGGTCCCGCCGACGTGGCCGTCGCGCTGGGTGCGGGTCCAGGCGGCGTCCCAGTAGCCGGCCATCAACTGGTTGGCCTCGTCGGCGAGTTGCTGGGCCTGCTGCCGGCAGACGGAGGCGGCCGCGCGCCACTCCCCGACCATCTGCCCGAACCGGGCGAGCGCGGCCGGCGCCGGCTCGCCGCGCACGGTGTACTGCGTCACCACGCGCACCGACTCCGCCTGGATCCGCACGTGCAGTGCGCGGTGCGCGGCGAGGGTGCGCGAACGCAGCCGTGCGGTACCGCGCCGCACCTGTGCGCGCAGCCCCAGGATGTAGGGCGGCAGGCCGTCGTCGTCCGGTGTGCCGCCCGCGGCCGCGTCCGTCAGGAACTCCCGGAGACCGGCCGCGTCCCGGCGGCCGTGGAACCGGGCGCGTGCCGAGGAGAGGCGCCGGATTCCCGGCCGCCGGACCCGGACATTTATTCGAGCTTTGTTGATCATTTTCGAAGTGCCCCCATTCGTCGCGGGCGGTCCGGGTGGGAAGGCGCCGCGATGGGGAGAGAGTAGCGGAGTAAAACCCCCCGGGGGACACGTGTTTTGAGAGGAACCGATCATTCCTTGTGGCGTTTCCGGAAAACAACCGGAACCCGCCCGGCGCAGAGCCGGAAAGAAACCTTTCGGCAATTGCGGGCGGCGCTCGGCGCACTGGATACTCCAAGCCGGTGCGAGGAGGAGATGCCGTGGAATTGCGCCTCGACGGGACGCACTACCCGTTGGAAACACTGGGCCCGGGAAAACGGCTCGGCGTCTGGTTCCAGGGGTGCTCCCTGGCCTGCCCCGGATGCATGTCCCGGCACACCTGGGACCCGGCGGCCGGGACGTCCACGACGGTCGCGCAGGTGCTCGCGCTGTGGCGGCGGGCCCTCGCCGACGGCGCGGACGGCCTCACGGTCAGCGGCGGCGAGCCCCTGCAGCAGGCGGCGGCGCTCGCCGAACTCCTCGCCGGAGCGGCCCGCCTGCGGGACGGGGCCCGGCGCCGCGTGGGGAGCGCCGGGCCCCACCCCGCCGACCTGCTGGTCTACACGGGGTACGAGCCCGAGGAGCTGACGCCGGAGCGGCGCGGCGCCCTCGACGGAGCCGACGCGGTGATCACCGGCCGGTTCCGGGTGGCGGAGCCCACCCGGCTGGCCTGGCGGGGCTCGGCCAACCAGCGGATCGTCCCGCTGACCCCGCTCGGCACCGCCCGCTACCTTCCGTACCTGACCCGGGAGGCACCGGGCCCGCGGCTGCAGACCGGCCCCGCCGGGAACGGCGAGGTGCGGTTCTACGGCGTCCCGCTGCGCGGTGAACTCACCGAGCTGGAGCGGCGGCTGGGGGAGGGCGGAGTGCGCTTCACGGGGCGGAGCTGGCGGCCGTGACGAGGCGGGCGTGGCTCTCCTCCGGGGTGACCAGCAGCACCGACCAGGACGGGTCGCGGCGCAGCTCGGCCCGGAGCGCGTCGAGCAGCCGGCGGGCCACCGTCTCGACGGGCAGTCCGCCCCGGCCGGACCCGAGCAGCGGGAAGCAGATCGAGGACATCGGCAGAGAGAGGAACTCGCTCTCGTGGCGGGCCAGTTCGAAGGACGTACGCACGACCTCGCCGAGCACGGCGGGGGACACGTGGTAGCGGTCGCCGTCCCCGACCGGGGTGGCGATCGCCGCGTGGTGGATGCGCCGTACCCCGTGGGCGGCCAGCGCGCCGGACGAGGTGGCGACGACCGTGCCCGGCCGCACGGGCATGCCCGTCCTGCCGTGCGTGCGCAGCCACACGCCCAGTTCCCGGGACAGCACGTCGTCCACGATCTCGCCCGAGGCGTCCCGCAGGGCCGCGGCCCGGCGCAGCGCCCCGGAGACCGTGGGCCGGAAGGTCTTGGACATCTCCAGGTAGGTGTTCTCCGAGGAGACCAGGACGTCCACGTCCCGCACGTCCTCGATCGCGCAGACCCGGACGGTGATCCGGCCCGCCGGCGCCACCGGCGCCGCGGCGACCGGCCGGGCACCCCGGCGCCGCGCCGGGACCCCGGCGCCGGGCGGCGCGGCGGCCACCGGTGTCCCCGGCCCGCCCGCCGCACCGATCCGTCGGGCGGCGCCCGCACCGGTGACCGCCTCCCGGGCGACGGCCAGGACAGCGGCCGCCAGTTCGGCGATCACGTCGTGCTCCTGGCTCTTGCGGAACCGTTCGGTGGTCACGCCGTAGACCCCCGCCGCCGCCTTGCGCCGGTCGGTGCCGGGCACCCCGCGGCGCGCGGCGAAGATCCCGAAGGAGTGGGCGGCGGCCCGGGCCAGCGGATCGCAGGAGTCGTCGTCGCGCACCGGGTGCCCGCCGGCCAGCCGCCGCACCGCCGCGCCCAGCAGTTCCTCGATGCCGGTCTGTTCGTCGTCGGGCCCGGTGCACAGGCCGGCCGCGACGGCGGCCGAGCGCAGCGCGTCCCGGGTGCAGTGGCGCAACCCGGGCAGACCGCGCCGCCTCAGTTCCCTGAGTTCGGCGACGAGACTTTCGTGCGGGGGCAGGGGGCACATGATGCGCATCGTAGCCCCGGCCGGGGATTCACTGAAGATCCGGGAAACTCCCGTTCGCGGGAAGGGAATCGGGATATGTTCTTCGTCCCGCGGCCCGCGCACCGGGCCGGTTCCCTTCGCATTGTGGCCCCCCGGTTCACCCAGCGCGTTTCCCGGAAGGCCGGTACATGACGACCACGCCGCCCACTCGATTCATCGACCCCGACGACGGGGGTTTCACGAATGCCAGACGCACGGAGACCCGCCCGGTCCGCGCCGAGGTGCCTCCCGAACTGGCCGACCGATTCGTACTCGTCGCCGTGCTCCGCGCGGCCCTGCAGCCCGCCGGGGCCGTCGTCCTGCGCGTCCGCGACCTGACGGCCCGTCACTGCGCCGCGGAGATACCCCTGGTCCTCAAGTGGTACCACCGGCTGCACGCCCCCGACCCGGCGGTGGAACGGGAGCTGCGCGAACTCGCCGAGGGTCCGGCTCCCCGGGTGGAACGGCTCCTGGAGACCGGCACCGCCCACGGACACCCCTGGCACCTGTACTGGTCGCACGGCGAGGAGACCCTGGAGAAGTACCACGAGGACCACCCCGACGGCCTGCCGCCCGAAGCCGTCAAAGCCGTGGTGCAGCAGCTCTGCGACGCCGTCACCGCGCTGCACGAACGGGGCGTCGTCCACCGGGACATCACCCCCGACAACATCATGGTGCCCACGCGCCGCGGTGACCGGGCCGAGCTCGTCCTCGTCGACTTCGGCGCCGCCGTCCACCGGCCCGACGAGGCCCTGGAGTTGCGCACCGACTGGCGCGGCAAGCCCCTCTACCTCGCCCCCGAGGCCGGATCGCGGTGGCAGACCGTCTCCGAGGCCGGCGACTGGTGGTCGGTCGGCATGATCGTCGCCCAACTGGCGCTCGGCAGACACCCCGTGGAGTTCCGCCGGGACGAGGAGGTGGTCGCGGAGATCGCCACGCACGACCCCGACGTCGGCGGCATCGCGCACCGGCGCACCCGCCTGCTCTGCGAGGGCCTGCTGACCCGGGCCCCCGAGGACCGCTGGCAGGCGAAGGAGGTACGGGCATGGCTGGACGACAAGAACCCCGACGTCGCCCCGCGCACCGACGGGCGGATCTTCCCCGACGACCCCACCCGCCCCGCGATCGACCCGTTCCCCTTCATGGGACAGGAGTTCACCGGGACCGAGGGGCTCGCCCTGCACCTGGACCGGAACCACGTGTCGGCGGCGCGCATGCTGGCCGACGACACGGACCGGGCCCGGCTGGTCGAGTGGCTCGGCCAGTTCGAGACCGTCGGCGACCGCAGCCCCGGGGAACTGGACCGGCTCGCCGGCCTGCGCGAGAAGCTGGCACAGCCGCCGCCCACCGGGGTGGTCGTGGAACTGCTCAACTGGCTCGGCCCCGCCCTGGACGTCACCTGGCACGGAGCCCCCCTGGACGCGCGCAACATGCGCCGGCTGTGCCAGGGCGCCCGCGACGGACACGCCGACGCGGTGGCGCTGCTCCGGCACCTGGCCGCCCATCCCGAGGTGCTGACCGGACTCGCCCAGCGGCCCGGCGGCCACGGACTGGACGAGACGGACCGCGCCTGGCGGGTCCTGCGCGCCCGGTGGGCGCCCACCGTCCAGGAGCTGCGCCGCGACCGCCGGGACCGGGCCGCCCTCCGACACACCGTGGCGGTGGACGCCTGGCTGCTGCAACTGGCCCGCGAACCGGACCGCACCCGGGAGCGGCTCACCACCCTGCTGCTGGGGCTGCGCGCCGGGTTCCCGGAACCCGTCCCGTGGTTCGACGCGCTGCTCTCCGTACCGGACGACGAACTGCGCCTGGTCGCCGCCCTGCTGCTCGGCGACCGCGCGATGCAGGACGCACAGGAACTGCGGCGCCACCGGGCCGAGGAGGAGTACGCGCGGCTGCTCGCGGCGGACCAGGACGGCCTCAGGACCGTGCTGCGCCGGCTGGACCGCCTGCCCACGCTGGGCTGGGCGCTGCTCGGCGCCGTCCTCGTCACCGCGCCCTGGACGTTCGTCATCGGCCTCGCGGACGTCTTCGGCCGCGCCTCCCAGGAGGCGGTCGTCACGGGCTGGCTGCTCGCGCTGCCCGCCGCCGCGTTCGTGTTCGTGGTCGAGCTGTGGACCGCCGTGTACATCGGACCGCCGTTCTACCACCCCACGTGGTCGCTCGCGGGCCTGCTGATCCGCAGCGGGGAGCGGCCCGGCCGGCTGGCCCGGACCCGCGCCGGCCGCTGGGCCGGGGCGGCGCTGCTCGTCCTCGCCGGCGTCCTCGGCATCTACGCGCTCGCCGTGGTGCCGTGGCTGTGGCCGCTCGCCTCCGCGGTCGCCGTCGCCGCCTGGAGCCTCCGCCGCGGCTGGGCCTGGCGGCGCCTGCGGCGCGAACACCGCGCACGGCGCGAGGCCCGCCGCCGCGGCCGGCCCTGGCGGTCCGGCCCGCACGACCGGCGCGGACCCGTGCGCCTGGCCCGCGACGCGTGGCACCGCCTGTGGCAGACGGCTCGCGGACGGGCCGCGGAGTGGTGGCGCCGGGTGCGGCAGGGGCCGCTGCGGCGGGCCGGGGAGCGGTGGCGCCGGGTGCGGCAGGGGCCGCTGCGGCGGGCCGGGGAGTGCTGGGGCCGGGTGCGGCGGGCGGGGGGGGGGCGGGCGCCGGGGGCGGCGCCCCCCCCAGCCCAGAACAACAGATGTCTGGTGTGGGGGTGGCCCCCACCCCCCCGCG
>NZ_JBEYXJ010000014.1:107746-116012 GCF_040645015.1 Streptomyces sp. NPDC046881
GCGCGGGGGGGGGGGGGGGGGGGGGGGGGGGGGGGGGGGGGGGGGGGGGGGGGGGGGGGGGGGGGGGCGGCGGGCGCCCCCCCCGCCCCCCGGGACGACGAACGACACGACAGGAGAACAGACATGAGTTCGGGTCTCGCCTTCCCCACGATCCAGACGGTCGAACCCGCCGTGCACTTCGCACCGCCCCCGCCGCCCCTCGACCCGCAGGCGCTGCCGCACACCGGCATGCTCCACCTGCACGACGCCGCCGGACAGGCCTCCGCGCACTTCGCCGACGCGGCCGGCCACGCCGTCCACCAGGCCGCGGACGCCGCCCTCCAGGTACTCGGCTCGCTCAGCGGCGTCCTGCTCGCCGGACGGGCCGCGCTGATCGGCACCCGGCTCCTCGCCGCCGCGGCGGTACGGGCCGCCGAGGAACAGCGCTGCCTGGAACGCCAACAGCAGCTCGCGGCCACGGCCGCCGAGCAGTGGGAGGCCGCCGCGTTCGCCGCCGTACGGCTCAACGCGCGCCGGCGCGCCCTGCTGGCCCGGGCGGCGCGGGCCACGGCGTACGGCGGCCCGCCCCCGCCGGCCCCCGACGTGCCGCCGCCGCTGACGCCCGTCGGGGAACGCCTGGCCGACCTGCGCACGGAACTGGCCCGTGCCGAGGAGGCACTGCGCCGGGCGGAGGAACGGCAGGCCGCGTGGGAGCAGCGACGGCTCGCCGGCCTGCTCCGGCTGGACGAGGAGCAGGACGACGACTGGCAGAGCGCCCTGCGCGAGAGCCGGGAGCGGGCGCTGCGGCGGTTCGCCGCCGAACGCACCGCCGACGCCGAGGCACGCCAGGTGCCCCGGCAGAGCGCCGTCCGGCGCGCCCCCGCGGCACTCGACCCCGAGGAGGTCCGCCGCACCGGGGCGGAGATCCTCGGCGGACTCGACCCCTACGCCGCCGCCGAAGCCGCCGAACTCGCCGCGCACGCCGTCCGGGACGCCGTGCGCCGCGCCGCCGACGACCCCCGCCGGGCGCGCATCCACCTCACCGAGGCGCGCAAGTTCGTCCGGGACGCCAACCGGCAGGCCCAGGAGACCCGCGAGGCCCAGGAACGGGCCGCGCTGCACTACGACTTCCTCCGGTACGAGACCCCGGAGGGCGCCGAGGAGCTCACCCCGGAACCGGAGGCCCTCGCGCTGCTCCGCCGCACCCTGGACGAGGGCATCCCGCTGACCCCGGCCGAACAGGAGCTGGTCGAACACCGGGTGGCCGAGCGGCTGCACGCCCTGGAGGCGCTCTACGTCCGGCAGCAGTGCGCGGACGCCGTCGCGGAACTGGCGAGGCGGTTCGGCGGCCGGGCCGGGGCGGGGCGGCCCGAGGGGCAGGAGATCCGCCTCGACTGGACGCCGGAGGGCTGGGAACCGGGCCACTGGCTGCGGGCGACCATGGTCGACGGCCGCCTCCGCGTGGCGACCATGTACCGGGGCGGGCCGGGGGAGCGGAGCCCCGAGCAACGCGCCCTGGACGACGCCCGCTGCACCGAGACCCGGGAGCGGCTCGCCGAGTTCGAGGAGATCACGGGCACGCTGGGCCTCGGCCTGGAGTTCCAGCTCGAACGCACCGAGGGGGCACTGCCGGGCGTGCTCGGCCAGGACGCCCTGGTACTCGACGACCTGCTGGAGGAGACCGACCGGACGACCGGCACCCACCGGGACGCCCCCCGCTACCGGACCGTCGACGGCGACGGCCGCCACTGAACGGGCCGAGGGGGCGGCACGGTTCCCGCCGGGTCGACGAGCCGTCGGGACCGGCGCTGCCCGCCGTCACCACGGAAAGCCGCTGCCCGCATGGGAACTCCGGCGGGGGCCGAGACCGGCGGCCGGACGTGGCGCACGCCCGGACACCGGCGGACGCCGAAGTCCGGCGGCCACCGGAAGCCCGGGGCACGTCCGATGTCCGGCGGATGCCGAGAGACCGGCGGACGCCGAAAGCCCGGGGCACGCCCGAAGACCAGCGGATGCGGAGAGACGAGCGGATGCCGAGAGCCCGGCCGGTGCCGGAAGGCCGGGCCACGCCCGAAGTCCGGGGCACGCCGGAAGACCGGCGGATCCCGGAAGCCCGGGGCACGCCCGGAGACAGGCGCACGCCTGAAGTCCGGCGGACACCGGGAGCCCGGGGCACGCCCGAAGTCCGGCGGACACCGGGAGCCCGGGGCGCGCCCGAAGTCCGGCGGACACCGGAAGCCCGGGGCACGCCCGAAGACCAGCGGATGCCGGGAAACCGGTGGACGCCGGAAGACCAGCGGACGCCGGAAGGCCGGGGACGCCCGAAGACCAGTAAATGCGGAGAGACGAGCGGATGCCGAGAGACCGGCGGGTGCCGGAAGGCCGGGCAACGCCCGAAGTCCGGGGCACGCCGGAAGACCGGCGGATGCCGGAAGACCGGGGCGCGCCCGAGAACCGGGGCGCGCCCGAGAACCGGGGCGTGCCCGATGACCGGCGCACGCCCCCGACACCGGCGCCCGCCGCCGGAAACACCGTCACAGCCATGGCCGGCGCGCGGCCCGCGACAGCGCGCACAGGGGAGGAACGATGGACCTGTCCAAGGACGACCGGCTGCCGCCCTTCGTGGAGGAGCTGATCGGAACGCTCGGTGTGCACGCGCAGTACCTGCTGCACGGCAACATCCGCGACCTGCACCTCGTGCGCCGGCGCGGCCGGGACCGGTTCCACACACTGCTCGACGTGCTGTGGAACCCGTTGCGGGAGAAGGGCTACGAGGCACTGGTGCTGTGCGACCAGATCAGCGGCTTCCGGGTGGCGGCGGTCGGTGAGGGCGAGGCCCGGGCCGCCGTGGAGGAACTGCTCCAGGGGCCGCGCGAGTTCCCCGGCCAGACGGCGGCACAACGCCAGGCGGTGCTGGAGCAGTTGCGGAACATCACCAACGGATGGGCCCGGCAGCGCGACGAGACGGTGCGCGACGGCCGCCGGCAACGCCCGCTGCGTGTCGCCCTGGTGATCGACCACGCCTCCCGCCTGCTCACCGACCCGTCCCGGCTGACCCCCGACGAACGGGACTTCTTCCTCGCCTGCCTCAAACTGGCCCACGAGGCCGAGCCGTTGCCGCCCCGGACGGCCCCCGGCGTCGTACCGAAGGCACCGGGCTTGTTCAACCCGGTGATCTGGCTCGCCGAGGGGGAGCGGGACGTACCCGGCTGGCTGGTCTCCGGCAGCGAGCGGATCCGCGCGGTTGCCGTACCGGAGCCGGACGCGGACGAACGCGGCACGATGGCCCGCCTCCTGCACGAGCGGTACCAGCGGTACGCCGGCCACGGCGCCCGCGACGGCTCCGCGACCGGCGCCGGCACGGACGCCGACGAGACGACGCGGGCGGTCGGCGCCTTCGCCCGGGCGGCCTCCGGACTGAGCCTGCGGGCCATGGAGGAGAGCGTGAAACTCGCCCGCTCCCGCGGCCTGCCGTTCACCGGCATGCCGGACGCCGTCCGCATCTACCGGCTGGGCGTGGAGAAGAACCCGTGGAGCCGCGGCGAGATCCGGCAGCGCATCCTCCGGGGCGAGCAGTCCATCCAGAACCGGGTACGGGGGCAGGAGGCGGCCGTGGCGATGACCCTGGACATCCTCAAACGCGCCGCGCTGGGGCTCTCCGGGGCGCAGGCCACCAACCCCGGGCACCGGCCGCGCGGTGTGCTGTTCTTCGCCGGCCCGACCGGCACCGGCAAGACCGAACTGGCCAAGGCGGTGGCCTCCGCGCTCTTCGACAGCGACCAGGCCTACCTCCGCTTCGACATGAGCGAGTTCTCGGCCCCGCACTCCGCGGACCGGCTCGTCGGCGCGCCCCCGGGCTACGTCGGATACGAGGCGGGCGGCGAACTCACCTCCGCCGTACGGGAGAACCCGTTCCGCGTCATCCTCTTCGACGAGATCGAGAAGGCCGACAAGGGCATCCTCGACAAGTTCCTGCAGGTGCTGGAGGACGGCCGGCTCACCGACGGGCAGGGCGTCACCACCTACTTCAGCGAGTGCGTGCTCATCTTCACCTCCAACCTCGGCGTGCAGCGCACGGACCCGGAGACCAAGGAACGCGAATGGATCGTGGAACCCGGCACGCCCTACAAGCAGTTGGAGGCCACCGTCCGGGACAACGTCAAGAAGCACTTCGAACAGGTCATCGGCAGGCCGGAGCTGATGAACCGGATCGGCGGCAACGTCGTCGTCTTCGACTTCATCTCCGACCGGGTCGCCGAGCAGATCTTCGACCTCCAGGTCGGCAACATCCAGCGCCAGCTGGCCCAGGGGCACCGACTCGTCCTGCGCATCGAGGACACGGCCCGGCGCGAGCTCCTGGAACACTGCACCCGGGACAAGTGGAACGGCGGCCGGGGCATCGGCATGGTGCTGGAGACCCACCTCATCAACCCGCTCGCCCGTGAGCTGTTCGCCGCGCCCGAGCTCGGCCCGGACACCACGGTCGTGGTGACGGACGTCCGGGAGGCCGACAGCGGCCGGGTGGACACGACGGTCGTCCTGAAGAAGGGAGGCGCAGGTGACGGCGGAGGTACACGACTGGGATGACGACGATTGGGACGACGACGACCGCGACGGCGACCGCGACGGCGACCGCGACCGCGACGGCGACCGGGATGACGGATCCGCGGCGGACGGCGTCCGGACGGCCGGACACCGGCCCGACGACGACCCGGCGCCCCCACACCTGACGGACGGGAACCCGCCGCTTGCCGACCCGCCTGCCGACCCGGCGGACGAGGCCCTTGAGGACGAGGCCCCGGCGGGCGACGGATCTGCGGACCCCGGCCGGCGTCACGACGGCCCGGGCGACGACCCCCGCCCCGAGGACGACTGGGAGGAGGTCCCCGATGTCGTCGCCCCCGGGCCCGCACCCCGCCGCCCGTCGCCGCCGCCCGTCGGCGTGCGTTGTCCCGACTGCGCCGCGGTCGTCCCCGCCGGTACGGCCGTGTGCCCGGCGTGCCTGGCCCCGGTCGGCGCGCCCGGGCGGCAGGCCGGTGCGGGCCGGCGGCCGGAACGGCTGGCCGGCGGGGTGCTGCGGCTGGTCTTCCGCAGCGGCGGCCGGCACCTCGACGTGCCGCGCGGCACCGAACTCCGGCTGGGCCGCGACAGCACCTGGGCGCCGCAGGCGTCGGCGCTCCTGGCCGGCGAGGAGACGGTGTCGGGCCGGCACGCGACCGTCGTGCACACCGCGGACGGGGCGGCCTGGGTGGCCGAGGTCGCGCAGGGTGCCACCAACGGCACCCGCGTCAACGACCTGGTCCTGGTGCCGGACCGGGCCGTCCGCCTGCGCAACGGCGACCGGGTCGACCTCGGCCCCCGGGTCGGCTTCGTGGTCCGCGGCGTCGGGGACGAGCCCGCCGGCCCGGCCGACTGAGCACCGGCGTACGGAGGTTCAGCCCTGCCCGCCGCCCAAGGCGGCCGCAGCCGACTTGGCGGCCTTGATGGCCCCCTTGTTGATCTCGTCGGTGCCGGGGGCCTTCCTGGTCTCGAAGTCGCTGCCGTTGTAGGTGACGATCACCAGGGCGTTGGCGACGCGGACCAGCACCACGCCCTCACGGGTCTGCTGCTTGTCCTCCGTGGTGAGGTTCACGACGGAGTAGGCGCTGTCCCCGAGCCCCGGCACGGCCCCGCCGCCGCTCTTCTCGGCGACCCGCTGCTCGTACTCCTTCCTCGCCTCCTGCTCGGACGCGCCGATCTCGTAGGACACGTCGAGCCAGCGGTAGTCGTACCCCTGGAGGGCGTTCCAGGAGCAGGTGCGGCGCAGGTCGGTGTCCGTCGACGGGATCTCCTTGCCGGCCGGCTTCGCGCCCGGCACCAGGGACTTGACGGTGGCCGCGGGCACGGCCGCACAGGGAGCGGGCGCGGTGGTGTACGTCCGCGCCGCCGTGTCGGCGGAGGGGTCGGAAGGGGCGGCGGAGGCGGATCCGGCGGGCGTCTTCTGGGCCGTCTGGTGCCCGGCCGCGGCCGGCGGCGCGACCGGCCCGGACGTCAGCGCCCAGCCGGCACAGGCGAGGACCGCGACCGGCGACAGACGCGCGGTGAGAGCGAGCGGCAGAGGAAGGGAACGCACGGCGCACTTCTCGTGGGGGAGGGGGTGCGGAGGGGTCCGCAGGGTGGACGGGGACGACAGTGTCACACGACTGCCTGTGGGGCGGAAGTGCCCACGCGCTGCGTGCCCGGCCGGTCACGGCAGCCCGGGCGCGGTGTGGTGCTTTGCCCGGTATCTGCCGTGTCCGCGCGTGCCGTTCGGGCCTACGGGACCCGCGCCGTCCACTCGGGAGAGGCGAACTTGGTGCGCGCCAGCTCCTGTGCGCGGGCGAGTTCCCCGGCGGTCACCCCGCCCTGCGCCAGGCCGTAGCGCGCCCGGAACGACTCGATCATCCGGTCGATGACGGCCTCGCGCGGCAGCCCGGTCTGCCGGCGCAGCGGATCGACGCGCTTCTTCGCGCTCTTCGTGCCCTTGTCGGACAGCTTCTCCCGTCCGATCCGCAGCACTTCGACCATCTTGTCCGCGTCGATGTCGTACGACATGGTCACGTGGTGCAGCACGGCGCCCGGGCCGCCGTCCGGTCCGACGATCCGCTTCTGCGCCGCGCCCGCGATCTTGCCCTGGTCCGTGGCGATGTCGTTCAGCGGCTGGTACCAGGCCCGGATGCCCATGTCGCCGAGGGCGCCCAGCACCCAGTCGTCCAGATAGGCGTAGCTGTCCTGGAACGACAGGCCCTGGACGAGCGACTCGGGTACCGACAGCGAGTAGGTGATGGTGTTGCCGGGCTCCACGAACATCGCGCCGCCGCCGGAGATGCGGCGCACCACCTCGATGCCGTGCCGTGCGGCGCCCTCCGGGTCCACCTCGTTGCGCAGCGACTGGAAGCTGCCGATGATCACCGCCGGGGCGCCCCACTCCCACACCCGCAGCGTCGGCGGCCGCCGGCCCGCGGCGACCTCGGCGGTCAGCACCTCGTCCAGCGCCATGTGCAGGGCCGGCGGCTGCGCGGCCTCGTGGATCAGCTGCCAGTCGTAGTCCGTCCAGTCCGTGGCCCGGGCGAGCGCCCGCCGCACCGCGATGCCGACGCCCTCCGCGGTCAGCCCGTACATCACCGTCCCCGCGGGCAGCGCCGCCTCGATCCGGGCGGCCAGCCCCGCCGCGTCGGTGTCGGCGGGGGCGCCTTCGAGGGCGCGGTTCACCGCGTCCAGTGCCTCGTCGGGTTCGAGGAAGAAGTCGCCCGCCACGCGCACGTGCCGCAGCACGCCGTCCGCGGCCTCCACGTCCACGACGACGAGCTTGCCGCCGGGCACCTTGTACTCACCGTGCACTGCCTGGCCCTCCGTTCCTGCCGCACGAGATCAACACCCGCCCCGGCCGGGGTGTTCCCGGGCACACCGGGCCGGCCGGCGCCGGGCGCGGGAGGTACGGGAAGCGGCCGGCGGCGTCGAGGACTTCGGGCCGAGGCTCCTGTTCATCGGCCGGACCAGCAGCCGGCTGCGCGGGCCGAGCCGCAGGATCGCCGCCGCGCTCCGGACGCTGCTGGGGATCCTGTCCCCGCTGGAGGAGTGCGCGGGGCCCCGTCCGCCTCAGATCCGCGCCACGTTCCTCGTCGGGGGCCGGTACGGCGGCCAGGCCAGCTCCGCGGCGAGGCCGCCGGGCAGCGGCGGGAACTCGATGGCCGGGAGGGCGCCGAGGTCCGCCGGCACCGTGCCGGCCTGCCCCGGCCGGACCGAGCGCCGGCCGGCGGCGTGCCGGACCCCCAGCCCGAGGACCACCGAGGGATGGCCCCCGGTGAGACCGGCGACCACCAGGTCCTCCTCGACGAGGTGACGGACGAGCCGCTCGCCCAGCGGACTGGGGTCGGCGAGCTGGTCGGCCCGGATCAGGGACAGCTTCGCTGACGGAGTCGCGGCCCGCTCCGAGGTGCTGGGCCTGCCGGATGGGGGCCGTCCCCGGATCAAGAAACTCCCCAGCCGCTCCCTGGTGGGGGAGCGGCTGGGGAGATTCCGGCGGGGCCGACGGCTTCGGCGTCAGCCGGTCATGCGTGGCGGTGCGAGTGCCGGTTGCCGGTGATGACTCGGTAGAGGGCGAGGAGGATGAGGGAGCCGACGATCGCGGCGATCCAGGTGGAGAGATCGAAGAACCCGTCGACGGAGTCGACGTTGAAGATCACCTTGCCGAGCCAGCCGCCGAGCAGACCGCCGGCCACGCCGATGAGCATGGTGATGATGATGCCGCCCGGGTCCTTGCCCGGCA